>NZ_JASCOM010000129.1:0-17386 GCF_029959925.1 Pseudomonas sp. PS02303 | reverse complement strand
GTGGGCGCGAGCCTGCTCGCGAAGAGGGCGTGTCAGTCAACATTGATGTTGTCTGATACATCGCCTTCGCGAGCAGGCTCGCTCCCACAGGAAACTTCGGCGCTGCAGTCACAGCGCCGAAATTAACTCAAATCGATGACTTCTAGCTACAGGACAGCGAACGTGCCTTGTGCTTTTGCGACGAGTTTGTCGCCTTGCATCACGTCGGCTTCGACCACCAGCGTGCGCCGGCCCGGGTGAATCACCCGCGCCGTGCACATCACTTCACCGTCGGAAACGGCGCGAATGTAGTTGATCTTGCACTCGATGGTCGCGCTCTGCTGGTCAAAGCCGTGGGTGCTGGAACAGGCCAGCCCCATGGCAATGTCCACCAGACTGAACAAGGCCCCGCCGTGCAGCCTGCCGCCGCGATTGCGCAGCTCTGGCGCAAGCCCCAGGGCGACTTGCGCCACCCCGGCTTCCAGACTGTGCAAGCGACATCCCAGCAGCTTGAAAAAAGCGCTTTCGGTCAGCCCGGCAGGGATCTCCATCAGCGTTTCTTCAACTGCTTGGCGTTGGCAAACAACGATGCCATGGCGTTGTTGGCCGGGGCCGCCGCCGTGGTTTCCTTACGCGGTGCGTTGTTCTGGGACTGGCGTGGCGCCGACCCCGGACGTGCACCACGAGCGCCGTCGATTTTCTCGCCCGGGGTGTCGCTCATGCGCATCGACAGACCCACGCGTTTACGCGGGATATCGACTTCCATGACCTTCACTTTCACCACGTCTCCGGCCTTTACCGCTTCGCGCGGATCCTTGATGAACTTCTCTGAAAGCGCAGAGATGTGCACCAAACCGTCCTGATGCACGCCGATGTCGACGAACGCGCCGAAGTTGGTCACGTTGGTGACGACGCCTTCGAGGATCATCCCCAGTTGCAGATCCTTGAGGTCTTCGACGCCTTCCTGGAACTCGGCGGTCTTGAACTCCGGACGCGGGTCACGGCCCGGTTTTTCCAGCTCTTGCAGAATGTCGGTGACCGTTGGCAGACCAAAGGTTTCGTCGGTGTACTTCTTCGGGTCGAGACGCTTGAGGAAACTCGCATCGCCGATCAACGAGCGAATGTCACGGTCGGTCTCAGCGGCAATGCGCTGCACCAGCGGATAGGCTTCCGGGTGAACCGCCGACGAATCCAGCGGATTGTCGCCGTTCATGACGCGCAGGAAACCGGCCGCCTGTTCGAAGGTTTTCTCGCCCAGACGAGCGACTTTCTTCAACGCCGCACGGGTTTTGAACGCGCCGTGCTCGTCGCGGTGGCTGACGATGTTCTGCGCCAGGGTCGCGTTGAGGCCGGAGATGCGGGCGAGCAGCGCCACGGAGGCGGTGTTGACGTCCACGCCCACGGCGTTCACGCAGTCCTCGACCACGGCATCCAGGCCACGCGCCAGTTTCAGCTGCGACACGTCGTGCTGGTACTGGCCGACGCCGATGGATTTCGGATCGATCTTCACCAGTTCGGCCAGCGGATCCTGCAAGCGGCGGGCAATCGACACGGCGCCACGGATCGACACGTCGAGGTCCGGGAATTCCTTGGAAGCCAGTTCCGACGCCGAATAAACCGATGCACCGGCTTCGGAGACCATGACCTTGGTCATCTTCATCGCTGGGTATTTTTTGATCAGCTCAGCGGCGAGCTTGTCGGTTTCACGGCTGGCGGTGCCGTTGCCAATGGCGATCAGGTCCACGGCATGCTTGGCGCACAGGGCCGCCAGAATCGCGATGGTCTGGTCCCATTTGTTGTGCGGTACGTGCGGGTAAACCGTGGCGTGATCCAGCAGCTTGCCGGTGGAATCGACCACGGCGACCTTGCAACCGGTGCGCAGGCCCGGGTCGAGGCCCAGGGTGGCACGCGGGCCGGCCGGTGCCGACAGCAGCAAGTCGTGCAGGTTGTGGGCGAATACGTTGATCGCTTCGGTTTCCGCGCCATCGCGCAGTTCGCCGAGCAAATCGGTTTCGAGGTGGGTGTAGAGCTTGACCTTCCAGGTCCAGCGCACCACTTCGCCCAGCCATTTGTCGGCGGCGCGGTTCTGGCTCTGGATGCCGAACTGCTGGCCGATCATGCCTTCGCACGGGTGCATGGTGCCCGGCAGCTCGTCGCCGACTTTCAGCGCCGAACTCAGGATGCCTTCGTTGCGGCCACGGAAAATCGCCAGCGCGCGGTGCGACGGCATGCTTTTCAGCGGTTCGTCGTGTTCGAAGTAGTCGCGGAACTTGGCGCCTTCCTCTTCCTTGCCGGCGATGACGCGGGCACTGAGGGTCGCTTCCTGCTTGAGGTAGCTGCGCAGCTTGTCGAGGAGGCCGGCGTCTTCGGCGAAGCGTTCCATCAGGATGTATTTGGCGCCTTCGAGGGCCGCCTTCACATCGGCCACGCCTTTTTCGGCGTCGACGAAGCGTGCGGCTTCGGCGTCTGGCGTCAGGGTCGGGTCGTTGAACAGGCCGTCGGCCAGCTCGCCGAGGCCGGCTTCCAGGGCGATCTGGCCCTTGGTGCGGCGCTTCTGCTTGTACGGCAAGTACAAGTCTTCCAGGCGGGTCTTGGTGTCGGCGAGTTTGATGTCGCGTTCGAGTTGCGGGGTCAGCTTGCCTTGCTCCTGAATGCTGGCAAGGATGCTGATACGCCGTTCGTCGAGTTCTCGCAGGTAGCGCAGACGCTCTTCCAGATGACGCAACTGGATGTCATCGAGGCTGCCGGTCACTTCTTTCCGGTAACGGGCGATGAAGGGAACGGTAGAGCCTTCATCGAGTAGCGCGACGGCCGCTTCGACCTGTTGTGGGCGTACACCGAGTTCCTCGGCGATGCGGCTGTTGATGCTGTCCATAAAACCACCTGACAAATTGTGAAAGCAGGCTCGCAGGCGCAGGGATAAAGGCTCGGCGAGTCTGGTTGAGCGGCCTGGCGTGCGCCGCTACCTGGATCAACAGGTATCCCGTTGACCCGTGAAATCGAACAATGACTGCCGGCGCCATGAAAATAAAAAGCGGCCACCTGTAGCCGTGATCAGACGTTGCCTGACACAAAAGGCCGCGCATTATAACCAGCGTTCTATCATTCAGGGGCATCGCAGGCATTAGCGCGAGGGCCGGATTTCTGGCAGTGAAGGAAAAATCTGCTAACAATGCACACGGTGCGTATAACGGCAGCTACGCCATAATGCGCGCCGAGATCAAAGGAGCATCCAATGAGCAGCACTGCAAACAATGCTGAAGGCGAAAAAATTCTTATTGTTGACGACGATCCAGGGCTGAGCAGCCTGCTGGAACGCTTTTTCGTCAGCAAGGGCTACCGCGCCCGCGCCGTGCCGAACACCGAACAAATGGATCGCCTGCTGGCGCGTGAAGTGTTCAACCTGGTCGTCCTCGACCTGATGCTGCCCGGCGAAGACGGTCTGACCGCCTGCCGCCGGCTGCGCACGGCGAACAATCAGATCCCGATCATCATGCTGACCGCCAAGGGCGATGAGCTGAGCCGCATCAAGGGCCTGGAACTGGGCGCCGACGATTACCTGGCCAAGCCCTTCAACCCGGATGAGCTGATGGCCCGTGTCAAAGCGGTCCTGCGCCGTCAGTCGACACCTGTGCCGGGCGCACCGGGCAGCGAAGACGAAAGCGTGACCTTCGGTGACTACGAACTGTCCCTGGCCACCCGCGAACTCAAGCGCGGTGACGAAGTGCACATGCTGACCACCGGTGAATTCGCGGTGCTCAAGGCCTTGGTCATGAATGCGCGTCAGCCACTGACTCGCGACAAGCTGATGAACCTGGCCCGTGGCCGTGAATGGGATGCCCTGGAGCGTTCCATCGACGTGCAGATTTCCCGTCTGCGCCGGATGATCGAGCCTGACCCATCCAAACCGCGTTACATCCAGACGGTCTGGGGCGTGGGCTACGTGTTCGTTCCGGATGGCGCCGCCACCAAGTGATCGGCGATTTGTAGGAGCGGGTCTTGCGGACAATCGTCCGCAGACTCGCGATCCGCAATATGCGAGCATCGCTCGCTCCTGCAAGTGTGTAGCGGTTATTCATGAAAACCCCCGTTTGGTTCCCCCAGAGTTTCTTCTCCCGCACCCTGTGGCTGGTGCTGATCGTCGTCCTGTTTTCCAAGGCACTGACCCTGGTTTATCTGTTGATGAACGAAGACGTGCTGGTGGACCGCCAATACAGCCACGGTGTCGCCCTGACGCTGCGCGCTTATTGGGCCGCTGATGAAAAGAACCGAGAGAAAATCGCTGATGCTGCCACCCTGATCAGGGTCGTGGGCGCGGGTGTGCCGGAAGGCGAGCAACATTGGCCTTACAGCGAGATCTATCAGCGTCAGATGCAGGCTGAGTTGGGTGCCGACACCGAAGTTCGATTACGCATGCACTCACCGCCGGCCCTGTGGGTTCGGGCACCTAGCCTGGGCGATGGCTGGCTGAAAGTGCCGCTGTATCCGCATCCGTTGCGCGGCCAGAAAATCTGGAACGTGCTCGGCTGGTTCCTTGCTATCGGCTTGCTGTCCACCGCCTCGGCGTGGATCTTCGTCAGCCAGCTCAATCAACCCTTGAAACGTCTGGTGTATGCCGCACGGCAACTCGGCCAGGGGCGCAGCGTGCGCCTGCCGATCAGTGACACGCCGAGCGAGATGACCGAGGTGTATCGCGCCTTCAACCAGATGGCTGAAGACGTTGAGCAGGCCGGTCGCGAGCGCGAGCTGATGCTGGCCGGGGTGTCACACGACCTGCGTACACCGCTGACCCGTTTGCGCTTGTCCCTGGAATTGATGGGCGACCACAACGACCTCACCGACGCGATGGTGCGTGACATCGAAGACATGGACGCGATCCTCGACCAGTTCCTCGCGTTTATCCGCGATGGTCGTGACGAGTCTGTCGAGGAAGTGGACCTGATTGACCTGGTTCGTGAAGTCGCTGCGCCGTATAACCAGAACGAAGAAAAAGTGCGTCTGCGCCTGGAGCCGATCCAGGCGTTTCCCTTGCGTCGGGTGTCGATGAAGCGGTTGCTGAACAATTTGATCGGCAACGCGTTGCACCATGCTGGCAGCGGGGTTGAGGTGGCGGCTTATGTCTCCGGTGATACCAGCGCGCCGTACGTGGTGCTGAGCGTCATGGACCGTGGGGCAGGGATCGATCCGTCGGAACTGGAGGCGATCTTCAACCCGTTCACCCGGGGTGATCGTGCCAGGGGCGGGAAGGGGACAGGACTTGGACTGGCCATCGTGAAGCGGATCGCTTCGATGCATGGCGGGAATGTCGAGTTGCGCAATCGGCCGGGTGGCGGGCTTGAAGCTCGGGTGCGGTTGCCGCTTGGGCTTATGTTGCCGCGGGATGCGGTTTAACAGCTGACTACTCCAAGCATTCCCACGCAGAGCGTGGGAATGCTCGGTGGGTCAGCCCTTGCCTTTGGTGCGCGTCATATTCGGCCCGCCATTCTTCTCAAGATGCTCGATGATGATCCCCGCCACATTCTTCCCGGTGGTGGTCTCGATCCCTTCCAGCCCTGGCGACGAGTTCACTTCCATCACCAGCGGCCCGTGATTGGAACGCAGGATATCCACGCCCGCCACCGCCAGCCCCATGACCTTGGCCGCCCGCAACGCGGTCATGCGTTCTTCCGGGGTGATCTTGATCAGGCTGGCACTGCCACCGCGATGCAGGTTGGAGCGGAACTCCCCAGGCTTGGCCTGGCGCTTCATCGCCGCGATCACCTTGTCGCCCACCACGAAGCAGCGAATGTCCGCGCCCCCGGCTTCCTTGATGTATTCCTGAACCATGATGTTCTGCTTCAGGCCCATGAAGGCCTCAATCACCGACTCTGCCGCCGTCGCCGTTTCACACAACACCACGCCGATGCCTTGCGTACCTTCCAGCACCTTGATCACCAGCGGTGCGCCGTTGACCATGTCGATCAGGTCGGGAATGTCATCCGGGGAGTGCGCAAACCCGGTGACGGGCAAGCCGATGCCGCGGCGCGAGAGCAATTGCAGTGACCGCAGTTTGTCCCGCGAACGGGCGATGGCCACCGATTCATTGAGCGGGAAAACCCCCATCATTTCGAACTGACGCAACACCGCGCAGCCATAAAACGTCACAGACGCACCGATCCGCGGGATCACCGCGTCGAAACCTTCCAGCGGCTTGCCGCGGTAATGGATCTGCGGTTTGTGGCTGGCAATGTTCATATAGGCGCGCAGGGTGTCGATCACCACCATTTCATGTCCACGCTCGGTACCGGCTTCGACCAGACGACGAGTGGAATACAGACGCGGGTTCCGCGACAGCACAGCGATCTTCATGAAACACCTGTGGAAGAGGTAGATACCGGGAACACCGGCTTGTCTTGTACATATTTGATACCCGGATTGACCACCAGTTGGCCGTCGATCAGGGCTTTGGAGCCGAGGAGCAGGCGATAACGCATGGACTTGCGGCAGGCGAGGGTGAATTCGACCCGCCATACCCGATCACCCAGGGCCAGTGTGGTGCTGACCACGTAACGCATCTGAGCGTGACCGTTGGAGCTTTTGATGGTTTTGCGCGTCACCAGTGGCGCCTCGCAGCGTCGATGGCGCAACTGCACTACCGTGCCCAGGTGCGCGGTGAAGCGCACCCAGCTTTCACCGTCGCGCTCGAACGGCTCGATGTCGGTGGCATGCAGGCTTGAGGTGCTGGCGCCGGTGTCGATTTTTGCGCGCAGGCCCGCGACTCCCAGATCCGGGAGCGCCACCCACTCGCGCAGACCGATAACGGTCAAATGGTCAAATGTCTTCAATAGGAAAAAACCGGCGATTAACGCGTCCAGGCCTCAGGTGCTACCTGGGCCAACGCTTTGAATGCAGGCTTGGCGAACCAGTAACCCTGCATCAGAAATATTCCACAGTCCGCCAGGAAATCCCGTTCTCCGGCGCTTTCGATGCCTTCGGCGATGACTGTAACGTTCAACTCCGCACACATTGTGACAACCCCTCGGACGATCGCCTGACGAACACGGTCGCGATCGACATCGCGGATCAGTGCCATGTCGAGTTTGATCAGGTCCGGTTGGAAATCAGCCAGCAGATTGAGCCCCGAGTAGCCCGCGCCGAAATCGTCGATGGCGGTCTTGAAGCCGAATTCGCGGTATTCACGCAGAATATTAGTCAAATGGCGATAGTTATCTACGTGCTCGCTTTCCAGGGTTTCGAAAATCAGCCGGTTGATGGGGAAGTTGTGTGTTTTCGCGGCTTCCAGAGTGGTGCGGATGCACAGCTCCGGGCGGTACACGGCGTTGGGCATGAAGTTGATGGACAAGTGTGTCTGCATGTTTAGATTGGCCGCTCCTGCAATGGCGCGGGTCCGGCAGAGCTGGTCGAAGCGGTAGCGATTTTCCTCGGTGACCTGGTCGAGCACCGACAGTGCGCCTTCCCCGGCAATGCCACGCACCAACGCTTCGTGAGCAAAAACTGATTGGTCGCGCAGATCGACGATCGGTTGGTAGGCAAAAGAAAAATCGAAGCCCAGCGGCTCGCTTTGCTGGCAGCCCTGGCAACCGCCCTGAGGCGAGGTCAATGAAGACGGGAATATAGTCACTCGATCACTCCATGCCGGTGAGCCGGCCAAGATCACAGTCTATCTGGGGGGCCGAGTTCTTGCGCCCGACAGAAACGGTAGTACAGTTCCGACTATGGGCTGAAAGAGGAATTCCAGTGGCACCAAAAAACGAAGAGGACGACAAGGTCCGTCTCGATAAGTGGTTGTGGGCCGCGCGTTTTTATAAAACACGTGCCTTGGCCAAGGCGGCAATTGAAAGCGGCAAGGTGCATTGCCGGGGTGAGCGCTGCAAACCGGGCAAGGAGCCGAGGGTGGGCGACGAGTTTCAGATTCGTGTGGGGTTCGAGGAACGCACGGTGGTGGTTCAGGCGCTATCGATTGTGCGCCGTGGCGCGCCAGAGGCTCAGACGTTGTATGCGGAAACCGATGCCAGCATCGCCAAGCGCGAAGCAGCTGCGGCCATGCGCAAGGCGGGCGCGTTGGGCATGAGCACCGATGGCAAGCCAAGCAAGAAACAGCGGCGGGATTTGTTCAAGTTTCGTGGGAGCAGTAACGACGAGTGAGGTAGATGCTTCTGTGTCGTCTGGGCTGAAGTCTTCGCGGGCAAGTCACGCTCCCACAGGTATAGCGCAGAACTTTCTGGGAGTGAGCCTGCTCGCGATCGAGTGCGCAGCACTCGCCGGCAGCACCACAAAAAGCAGGCCCTAAGCACCACACTCATCCGCGAAACTCCCCACATCGGATGGGCGCAGACTTGCAATCGCCCAGATGCGTAGCCATATCGGGTTGCTGGCCAGCGGCGCATTCAGTAGATGAAACAGCCACTCGTCGAAAATCACACACAGCATCTGACCCGTAGGCCATAACCAAAAGGCCAGCAGCGCCAGAGGCACGAAATTGCACAGAGCCAACCGGCGCAGGTTCCACCTTGCTTGGAACAAACCCGGATTGTTCATAAAATGCCTCCCATGGCTGAACGTCGCGCACCAAAGTGGTGCTGCAAAGGCGCAATTTTCACGATTTGTAACCATTTTGTCATTACTTCAGAACCCAGACCTATGACCGATCTACCGGATACCGACTACACCCAACGCTTCATCTTCGATGACAGCGACACCCGCGGCGAGCTGGTTTCGTTGGAACGGAGTTACGCTGAAGTCCTCGCCAAACACCCGTATCCGGAGCCGGTCGCGCAACTGCTCGGCGAACTGATGGCGGCTGCGTCGTTGCTGGTCGGCACGTTGAAGTTCGATGGCTTGCTGATTCTACAGGCCCGTTCCGACGGTCCGATTCCGCTGCTGATGATCGAGTGCTCCAGCGAGCGTGAAATCCGTGGCCTGGCCCGTTACGAAGCCGACCGGATTGCCCCCGACGCGACCCTCGCCGACCTGATGCCCAATGGCGTGCTGGCACTGACCGTCGACCCCACTCAGGGTCAGCGTTACCAAGGCATTGTCGACCTGGATGGCGAAACCCTGTCGGAGTGCTTCACCAACTACTTCGTCATGTCGCAACAGGTTGGCACCCGGTTCTGGCTGTACGCCGATGGCCGTCGCGCCCGCGGCATGTTGTTGCAGCAACTGCCTGCCGACCGCTTGAAAGACCAGGAAGAACGCGAGGACAGTTGGCAGCACATCACCGCGCTGGGCAACACCCTGACCGCCGACGAATTGCTGAGCCTGGACAACGAAACCGTGCTTCATCGCCTCTACCATGAAGAACAGGTGCGCCTGTTCGATGTGCAGAGATTGCGTTTCCGTTGCAGCTGCTCGCGAGAACGTTCGGCCAATGCTCTGGTCAGTTTGGGCATGGAAGACGCGCAGGCGCTGGTCATCGAGCACGGCGGCAACATCGAGATCGATTGCCAGTTCTGCAACCAGCGCTACCTGTTTGACGCGGCCGATATCACCCAATTGTTCGCCGGTGCGGGTGTCGAGACACCGTCAGATACCCGGCACTAAAACGGTTCAGCGCAGGTAAATTCACTGGATAGCGCCGGAATAACGCCGTTCTGACGGGAGGGCCCTACTATTTTTGGGCGTTTCTGGCATAATCCGGCCCACTTTTTGTCGCGGTAGTAGTGCACGACTTTCTACTACAAAACGTTTGGAGCACACTCGGCCACTGGCCGACGGGGAATCTCATGACGCAAGCCAATAACGCCGTGTACACCGATCTGAGTGTTGATGATCTGGTAAAAGAAGCTCTGAATCGCGGTGAAGGCGAGCTTGCCGACACTGGCGCACTGGTTGTTCGCACCGGTCACCGTACCGGCCGCTCGCCAGTCGACCGTTTCATCGTTGAAGAGCCGTCCACTCAGGCCGCCATTGCCTGGGGCCCGATCAACCGCAAGTTCCCGGCCGACAAGTTCGATGCCCTGTGGGACCGCGTCGAGGCCTTCAACAACGCGCAAGAACATTTCGTTTCCCACGTCCATGTAGGTTCGGCTGAAGAGCACTACTTGGCCGTGAAAATGACCACTCAGACGGCTTGGCAGAACCTGTTCGGTCGTTGCCTGTTCATCAACCCGGCTCAGTACAACCCGGCCGGTCGTGAAGAGTGGCAAGTTCTGAACGTCGCCAACTTCGAGTGCGTTCCAGAGCGTGACGGCACCAACTCCGACGGCTGCGTTATCATCAACTTCGCCCAGAAGAAAGTGCTGCTCGCCGGCATGCGTTACGCCGGTGAAATGAAGAAAGCCATGTTCTCGGTGCAGAACTTCCTGCTGCCGGCTGCCGACGTGCTGCCAATGCACTGCGCGGCCAACATCGGTGAAGCGGGCGACGTGACCCTGTTCTTCGGCCTGTCGGGCACTGGTAAAACCACCCTGTCCGCCGACGAAAGCCGTTACCTGATCGGTGACGACGAACACGGCTGGGGCGAAGGCGTTGTCTTCAACATCGAAGGCGGCTGCTACGCCAAGTGCATCGACTTGTCCGAGAAGAACGAGCCGGTCATCTGGAAAGCCATCAAGCACGGCGCCGTCCTGGAAAACGTCGTAATCGACGATGCCAAGCACGCCGACTACGCCGACGTCAGTCTGACCCAGAACAGCCGCGCCGCTTACCCGCTGGAGCACGTTGCCAAGCGTTCCGAGAAGAACCTCGGTGGCGAGCCAAACGCTGTGATCTTCCTGACCTGCGACCTGACCGGCGTACTGCCGCCAGTCTCGATCCTCAGCGAAGAACAAGCGGCCTACCACTTCCTGTCCGGCTACACCGCACTGGTGGGCTCGACCGAAATGGGTTCCGGCAGCGGCATCAAGTCGACCTTCTCCACCTGCTTCGGCGCACCGTTCTTCCCGCGTCCGGCCGGCGAATACGCAGAACTGCTGATCAAGCGCATCCGCGGCTTCGGCTCCAAGGTTTATCTGGTCAACACCGGCTGGACCGGCGGCGGCTACGGCGTTGGCAAACGCTTCAACATCCCGACCACTCGTGGCGTGATTGCAGCGATCCAGAGCGGCGCGTTGATCGGTGCAGAAACCGAGCACCTCGACACCATCAACCTGGACGTGCCGTTGGCAGTGCCAGGCGTTGAGACTGGCCTGTTGAACCCACGTAACACCTGGGCTGACAAGGCTGCTTACGATGAAGCGGCGAAAGCACTGGCTGGTTTGTTTGTTGAGAACTTCAAGAAGTTTGAAGTGAGCGACGCGATCAAGGCTGCGGGTCCTAAGCTGTAAGGCTTGGATTTAGCGAATGAAAAAGCCGCCCTTTGAGGGCGGCTTTTTTGTGGGCGTTTGGTTTCACCATCCAACTCACAACTGCCAATATTCCAGCTGTGTTGGCGCTAAACGACCAGAATAATGGCACTTATGTGTTGGGCTCGATGCCTTCCAGTTGCTGCGTATCCCACCGTTGCATTTTGATCGCTTGGTAAAGCATGCCGATGGTCAGCGGGATTTTGTCACCGCGACCCTTTGCCTTTCGCTTGAGATGCACATCAAACCCTTCGGGCTGAAAGTAGCGATAGGCGTCGTAGTCATCGAGGTCGATCCCGAACTGTTGTTCCAGCGATTCCATCAAATGCCGCGCATCAGCGCCATTGCAGCCCAGGTCGAAGTTGATCGAGGTGGTGAGGCTGATGGTTTTGCGTTCGGGCAGGCCGAGCTCTTCGTGCAACAGCTGCATGAGCAGGTGCATGACTTGGTCGTCGGGGAAGTTGGGGGAGAGGTTCATTGCGGGGGTGTCCGGTTGGGCTTGGATGGATCTTATTGATCGGCAGGCTTGTGGGGAAGGGCGGGAGCGGGTTGTGACGGTTTGTCTTGTTGGTATTTGGCGAGCGCTTCTTCTCGCGTAGGCAGTGGTTTGTCGAGGTCTGCCGGTGATGTGTCGAAACCAGCGAGATGCAGACTGGCCAGGTAATTAGAGCGGCACACCTTTTCGTAGTGCGCTTGTTTGTGTTTGAACGTTAATTCAGACATCACGATTGTCTCAGGCGTTGAAGGCTTGATCGAATGCAGCCCGGGACGCTCTGCGTCCCAAGAGCCGAACGCGGAGCGTCCGTGGAGGCATTCCCACGCGGAGCGTGGGAACGATCTTTTCACTCGGCGTCAGGCAGGTGCTTTCCAGCCCATCATGCGTTGTTGGGCGACTTGGAGCAGGTCGCAGCCGTCCTGGGCCAAGAGGTAGAGCGCGTGGGTGATGTGGGGGATGTCTTCGACGTCGCCGTGTTTGAAGCAAACGCAGTGCAGGGTTTTGAGGAGGTCGCTGGAGGCTCGGATGCGCTGGAGGGCGGCTTCGAGGATGTCCTGGGGGTTGGCCTCTGTGTCGATGATCAGGGGCGGGGAATCGGTTAGGTTGGTTTGCAGTGGTAGGTAGCGATCGGTTGTGGACGGGTTCCATGTATTCATTTTATGTATTCTCAAATGCATTAGATGAAGCCACTACCATCGTGACCAAGCGATGGAGGCGGACTGTGTTCGGGTTGGTCAACCGTTGGAACCCATAAAGGCCGGCACGCCTAAAGGCGTCCCAAACACAGCCACCATATAGCGTGCAGACACTTGAGTGCCGGCAGCATACAACGGACGCGTTTATGTATTCCATCGGGTGACCAAGCCCGGTCGCTGATTTGTCAGCGACAGTCACGACTATAGATACGAGCCATCAAGCAGCGATAGACGACAAAGAGTCTCCGCTTGTAGGACCTGGCCGAACCTTGGCTAGGCCCTTTCCATAGGAATTTTCCGCGGCGCAATTTCTCGCGTTTTTTCGCCATCAGCCTCATCGCGTCCTCATCAGAAATGCTCGGCGTGAATCATCAAGGTTGACCTGAACCTGCTCCCACACCCATCACTTAACCAATATGCTGATAAGCCGCCACATCCTGCAGGCCAGTGGTCAACCCAGTCGCCGGCGCGTAAATCGTGCCTCTCACCGCCGAGAACTTGACCCCGTTGCTGCCTAGCGAAACGTAGCGCTCGCCCTGGTCCAGTTCGGTGAAGAAGGTGTACGAACACTTTTCCATCGCTTTGTATTTCGCGGCGGCGCTGGCCATCGCGTTGTGGTGGTTTTGCAGGTCGGTCGGGGTCAGGTTGGTGGTTTTGTTCAGCGGCACACCCCAGCGTTTCAAGCACACTTCGGCAAAGTGGCGGACGATCAGGCCGGGTTCGGCCAGCGCTTTAGGGCCGCTGACACCATCGGCGGCGGCGTTGCCGACCAGCGTGCCGTGGCGGCCGGGCATCGGGTAGATGTGAGTGCGGGTGCCGGTGGCCGTTTGCGGGATGACGCAGCTGAAGCCTTTGGAGCGTTCGTCCCGGGCGTAGAAGCCAACGTATTCTTTTACGTTGGCATTCAGTTTGACTTTTTCTTCCTGAAAGTTACCGATGCCCGGCACCGGATCTATCGCAAAGATGTTCACCGGGATGTTCTTCAGTGCGCTGTCCTTGAACATGGCATTGGCCAGCATATGGCAACTAATGCCGCCGCGGCTCCAGCCTACCAAGTTGACGTTGGTTGGAATAACGCCGTCCTTGCGGAATGTTTTGATGATCTGTTCCTGTAACTTCTGTTGGGTCACGCTGCGGTCGCCGTAGTTGTACTTGCGCCACAACCAGGAACCTTCGACGATCACATCTTCAATAGGGATTCCGGCAGCCTTGAGACGGTTGTATTCAGCCTCGGTCAATTTTTCACGTTCCCAGTCGCATTTGCCTTTGATGATGTTGATGGCGTGTTTGACGTTTTCTTCCCAGCCCTTGCCGAACAGCGTGCCGCTCAGGCCGTAGTCCCCGGATTTGGTGAACAGCTCGTCGGCTTGCAGGTTGCTGGTGCCGGGGCCGTCAATCACGATCCATTCGGCAAATTCGCGGCCGCCGTGATGGGAAGCCAGTGTCGAGACCAGTTCGCCGTTCCAGTAAGTCGGGTTCTGGTTGTCGAATTTGGTCGAACCGGTGCCGCAGAAGAAAATAGTTAATGTAGTCATTGTAGTGCTCTTGATGGGTTTAAGAGCTTGCAGACTAGTGTTTGTTATTTGCAAGTTGAAGAAGTTAGTTGTTTCTGTATTTGTGTTTTTAAAGTTCTGTTCGTTGTCTTGCAACTTCAAGAAGTTCGCAGCCGTCCTGCGTTAATAAATAAAGTGCATTCACTATGTGAGGAATATCCTTCACATCCGCCTGTTTGAAGCACAGGCAGTAAAGTGTTTCGAGCAGGTCGCTGGCGGCGCGCAGACGTTGGTGGGCGGCGTCGAGGATTTCGTGAGGGTCGGCCTCGGTGTCGATGACCAACACGGGCGATTCGCTGTAGCGGGTTTTGAGCGGGCGATAGCGGTCTTGCATGAGGTCCGTCCTGTTTTCAGCGGCGACGCAAACTATAGAGGCGTACTTCCTGGCGTCGCAATACAGCGAAAATGGACGGGATTTGTAGGGGATTTACTTGCGTTGTGGCTTTTTGCCTACGTGTACCCCGAGGCTTTTTTCAGCAAATCCCCTAGAAGTCGAATTTCCTACGTGTTTGTCAGGCGCAGCGCAGCAATCCTCTGTATGGTGCGCGCCAGAATCTGTAGGACGTTTCGAAAACGTCTGTTCAATGCTTAAAGGGAATTAGGTATGCAATGGCTACGTATGGCCTCGATTTTGTTGCTGTGGGCAGGTGTTTGTCGTTTGGCGGGCGCAGCTGACACGGATAACTCTTTGATCCTCGCCAATATGGATCGCACCGGCTGGCCAGATGCGATGACAAGCCAGGCCAATGTGGACACTGCGTCCCGCGCCGAAGTGTTGATGTTCGGTAAGGCGCTGCTGGCCAGCGAAATGCTCGACGAACAAAGTCTGAAACAGCGACTGGGCGTGCAGGATGTAAAGCTCAAGTCGGTCAGGCGAGTGCGTGACGGGTTGTGGGATCGGTTACTGATCACCTACCGCGGCGCCAGTCAGAACTGCGACGGCGAACCCTTCTGCCCTCGCGTGCGAAGCGTCGCCGATTTGCGTCAGTTGGCGGCGGCGTTCACGGGGGAAATCAGCCCGGCCCATGTGGTTTGGGTGAGCAAGAGCCAAACCGTTCACGAGCAAGCGCTGAATGATCAATTGCGTGTGGCGGTGTTGGTGCCCTGAGGGCTCTCGAAAGTCTTGCGGAGACTGCTCTGGTCTTTTCGCGAGCGGCTCGCTCCCACACTATTTTGAAATGCATTTCCCTGTAGGAGTGAGCCTGCTCGCGATAGCGATCTGAACGCTGCCCAACCCTCATGCCTTGCCGTGTCCAGGTTGCATCCGCTGTATCATCCCGTATCGTTTTGGTCCCCGACCTTTTCTCGACTCGCTGCGTTTGCCGGCTAGGCTTTGGGCTTCGCAGCGGTCAACGGAGTGACAGCTTATGCACAACACCCTGGAACAGGTTTTCGGTTATCCACAGTTTCGACCCGGCCAGGAGGCGGCGGTCAGCGCGGTGTTGGCTGGGCGTTCGGCAGCGGCGATTTTTCCCACCGGCTCGGGCAAGTCCCTTTGTTATCAATTGCCGGCGCTTTTGCTGCCGCACCTGACGCTGGTGGTCTCGCCACTGCTGGCGTTGATGCAAGATCAGTTGGCCTTCTTGCAGCGCCACGGTATTGCGGCGGGCAGCATCGATTCGGCCCAGAGTCGGGACGACGCAAGTGATGTGATGGCCCGGGCCAGGTCCGGCGAACTGAAGATTTTGATGATCTCTGTGGAGCGCCTGAAGAACGAGCGCTTTCGCAATTTCCTGCAGCAGGTGCCCATCTCGTTGTTGGTGGTGGACGAGGCGCACTGCATCTCGGAGTGGGGCCACAATTTCCGTCCCGACTATCTCAAGCTTCCCGACTACCAGCGCCAGTTCAACATTCCGCAGGCGCTGCTGCTGACCGCCACTGCGACGCCCAAAGTGATCGCGGACATGGAGGCCAAATTCGCCATCGCACCCGAAGACGTGGTGACCACCGGTTTCTACAGGCCGAACCTCAATCTGCTGGTCGAGCCGGTACGCGGTCAGGACAAGCGCCGACGTCTGGTCGAATGGATGAGCGAACGTCCGGGCCAGCCGAGTATCGTCTACGTCACCCTGCAAAAAACCGCCGAGCACATCGCCGAACACCTGGGCCGTAACGGCATACAGGCCGAGGCCTATCACGCCGGTTTGCCCCACGAACAACGCGAAGCCATTCAAAAACGGTTCATGGGCGGGCAGTCCAATTGCATCGTCGCCACCATTGCCTTCGGGATGGGGATCGATAAGAGCGATATCCGCAACGTCGTGCATTTCGACCTGCCCAAATCCATCGAAAACTACAGCCAGGAAATCGGCCGTGCCGGGCGTGACGGGCAGCCATCCGATTGCCTGGTGCTGGCCAATCGCGACAGCCTCAACGTGCTGGAAAACTTCGTCTACGGCGACACGCCGGAACTGGACGGAATTCGTTGTGTGCTCGATGAGATGCAAGCTGCCGCGCCAGAGGGGCAGTGGGAGTTTCTGTTGGGGCCCTTGTCGGACCAGAGCAACATTCGCCAGTTGCCGCTCAAGACTTTGCTGGTGCAACTCGAGCTGCGTGGCTTGATTGCTCCGCGTTACGCCTATTACGCCGAATACCGCTTCAAGTATCTGCAAGAGCCGGAAGCCTTGCTGGCGCGCTTCGAGGGCGAGCGAAGAGACTTCGTTGCAGCCATCATCCAGACTTCCAGCCGTGCGCGGACCTGGGCTACGGTGAATTTCGACGCGCTCTATGAACAGCATCAGGCCGAGCGTAACCGGGTGGTCAAGGCGCTGGATTATTTTCAGGAGAAAGGCTGGGTCGAGCTGGAAAGCAAGCAGATGACCGAGGTCTACAGCCTGCTGCAAGCGAATGTCGACAGTCAGGCACTGAGCGCCGAACTGCACGCCTATTTCACCCAGCACGAACGTACCGAGATTGCTCGGATTCACGCGATGCTGGATCTGTTTGCCACCGACCACTGCCTGGGCTATCGCCTGGCCGAGTACTTCGGCGATGAAAACGCGCCTCGTCAGTGTGGACATTGTTCGGTGTGTCATGGGCACGTGGCGCGGCTGCCATCGCCGCCGGAATTGCCGGCGCTTGTGGATAAAAACTTTGAAGCGCTGTGCGTTGATTTTATCCACAGGCATGAACAGCACACCGGCAATGTGCCGTCGGCTGAACGCGTAACGCGGTTTTTGTGCGGGATCAGCGTGCCGCTGTTTACCAAGCTCAAGGCGCGTTCGATATCGGGATTTGCGGCGCTGGAAAATTATCCGTATGCCGATGTGCGGGTGTGGGCTGAACAACATCTCGCAGGCTGAACTGCGCCCCCCTGTAGGAGTGAGCCTGCTCGCGATAGCGGATTGTCAGCCAACGTCGTTGTTGAATGTACTAACG
>NZ_JASCOM010000128.1:0-17527 GCF_029959925.1 Pseudomonas sp. PS02303 | reverse complement strand
GGCAAGCCTCGCTCCTACAGGGGCAAGCGCTGGGAACTTTCCATGTCCGTAGGAGCGAGGCTTGCCCGCGAAGAGGCCCTCAAGGACGAAGCAAAACCTGCAGGCCATAAAAAGCCCCGCTCTTCTTGAGAAGGCGGGGCTTTTGCGTTGCGCTACGCGATCAGAACAGATCGATTGGCGCTGCTTCGTCCGCTGGCAGCGGGCTGCCCGGCGCATTGCCGTTACCCAGCTCATTCACCGACGGAGGCGTGTCCTCGGCCTTGAACAGCTCGAAGTACGCGCCTGGCGTGCCTGGGCTGGCCGCACGGCCGCTGACGGGGTCAACCCGCAAACTGAGAATGCCTTCCGGCTCTGGTTGAGTGTGAGGCGGCTTGTCCTTGAGCGCGGCAGCCATGTAGTTCATCCAGATCGGCAGCGCGACGGTGCCACCGAACTCGCGCTTGCCCAGGCTTTCAGGCTGATCGAACCCGGTCCAGACGGTGGTTACGTAATCGGCGTTGTAGCCGGAGAACCAGGCGTCCTTGGATTCGTTGGTGGTACCGGTCTTGCCCGCAATGTCACTGCGACCCAAGGCCAGTGCGCGGCGGCCGGTGCCGAGTTTGATCACGTCCTCAAGCATGCTGTTGAGGATGTAAGTGGTGCGACCGTCGACGATGCGTTCGGCCACGGCCGGCGTTTGCGGCGCAGCGCCGGGTGCGGCTGGAGCTTCCCCTGGAGTCGCATTGACCGTGATTGCCTGGGCGTCGGTCGGTGCGGCGATGCCGTTGGTCACTGCGGCGCCCTGAGGAACGCTCGGCGGGTTGGCGACGAACAGCGTGTCGCCATTGCGGCTTTCAATCTTGTCGATGATGTACGGGCTGATTTTGTAGCCACCGTTGGCGAAGGTGCTCCAGCCGGTGGCGATTTCCATTGGCGTCAGGGTCGCGGTGCCCAGTGCCAGGGACAGGTTGCGCGGCAGGTCCTGCTTATTGAAGCCGAACTTGCTGATGTAGTCGATGGTGCGATCGATGCCCAGCGCCTGCACCAGACGGATCGACACCAGGTTGCGCGACTTGTACAGCCCTTCACGCAGGCGGATCGGGCCGAGGAAGGTGTTGGTGTCGTTCTTCGGGCGCCAGACCTTGTCCAGGTATTCATCGACGAACACGATCGGCGCATCGTTCACCAGGCTGGCGGCGGTGTAGCCGTTATCCAGCGCGGCGCTGTACACGAAGGGCTTGAAGCTCGAACCCGGCTGCCGCTTGGCCTGCATGGCACGATTGTAGTTGCTCTGCTCAAAGGCGAAACCACCGACCAACGAGCGAATGGCGCCGTTCTGCGGATCAAGGGACACCAGCGCGCCTTGCGCTTGCGGGATCTGGCTGAACTTCAGCGAATTGTCCGGTTGGCGCTGCACGCGAATCAGGTCGCCGACCTGAGCCACGTCCGACGGCTGCTTCGGATTGGCGCCCATGCTGTTGGTGTTCAGGAACGGGCGCGCCCATTTCATGCTGTCCCAGCCGACGTGTTCTTCGCCGGTGCGGGTCAATACTTGCAGGCCAGTCTTGTCGACCTGAGTGACGATGGCGGGCTCAAGGCTGCTGATGGTCCGCTGTTTGGTCAGTTCGGTGGCCCAGGCCTCGCGAGTCTTGCCCGGCAGGCGCGACTCGGGACCGCGATAGCCGTGACGCTGATCGTAGGTCATCAAGCCTTCGTGCAGCGCGGTGTTGGCCATTTCCTGGAGATTGCTCGGCACCGTCGTGGTCACGCGAAAACCTTCGGTGTACGCATCGCTGCCATAGCGGCCGACCATTTCGGCACGGGCCATTTCAGCAATGTACGGCGCGTTCACTTCCGGCGTCGGCACGTGGTAGCTGGCGTTCAGCGGTTCGTTGATCGCAGTGGTGTAGTCGGCTTCGGTGATTTTGCCGAGCTTGTACATGCGCCCCAGGATCCAGTCGCGACGTTCCTTGCTGCGGGCCGGATTGGCCAGCGGGTTGAAGCGCGAAGGGGCTTTTGGCAGGCCGGCGATCATCGCCATCTGCGCCAGGCTGACATCACGAATCGATTTGCCGTAGTAAACCTGCGCGGCGGCTTCGATGCCATAGGCGCGGTTACCCAGGTAGATCTTGTTGACGTACAGCTCCAGGATTTCGTCCTTGGTCAGCTGCCGTTCGATCTGCAGGGCTAGGAGGATTTCGGTGGTTTTGCGCGAGAAGCTGCGTTCGCTGGTCAGGAAGAAGTTCTTCGCCACCTGCATGGTGATGGTGCTGCCGCCGGACTGGATGTGTCCGCTTTTTACCAACTGGGTTGCAGCGCGCATCAAGCTGCTGGGATCGACGCCGTAGTGGTTGGCGAAATTATCGTCTTCAGCACTTAGTAACGCATTGATGAAATTGGGGGGAATGTCGGCGAAACGGATTGGTGTGCGGCGCATCTCGCCAAATTCTGCGATCAACTTGTTGTCGCTGCTGTATACCCGCAATGGAATCTGCAACTGGATGCTTCGCAGAGCCTCCACAGATGGCAATCCCGGACTAAGGTAAAGAAACGCGCCGCTCAGACCAAGGAGCAGTCCGCAGAAAACGGCGACGATGGACCAACCGAAAAATTTCAGCAGACGAATCAAGGCTTTGGGATATCCAGGGCAAAGAATGAATTGGGCAACAGGGTTCAGATAACAGGGAACGACCCGCGCTTGCAGTAAAAACCGGAAAAAATCGCTGGGCATTATAAGCATTTTTCCGTCGAGGGCGTCATTTGCGCTGCTGTCAAGACGGGTGGTTTGAACGCAATGGGTATTACAGAGTCCGTAAGACACGGATAGTCATAGGGAATTGGTAGTGCTAGGACTCTTCAATAAAAAAGCCAATACGCTTCTGGGCATCGACATCAGCTCCACGTCGGTGAAGTTGCTTGAGCTAAGTCGCCAGGGTGAGCGTTATCGGGTCGAGGCCTATGCGGTCGAGCCCTTGCCTACCAACGCAGTGGTCGAAAAAAATATCGCCGAGCTCGAAGGCGTGGGCCAGGCACTCGCGCGCGTGCTGCTCAAAGCCAAAACCAACCTCAGGAATGTCGCCGTGGCCGTCGCCGGTTCGGCAGTCATCACCAAAACCATCGAGATGGACGCAGGTCTTTCCGACGACGAGATGGAAAACCAGCTGAAGATCGAGGCCGATCAGTACATCCCCTATCCATTGGATGAAGTCGCCATCGACTTCGAAGTCCAGGGCGTGTCGGTGCGCAACCCCGAACGGGTCAATGTGCTGCTGGCGGCCTGTCGCAAGGAAAACGTGGAGGTGCGTGAAGCCGCCCTGGCGCTGGCCGGCCTGACGGCGCGAGTGGTGGATGTCGAGGCCTATGCGCTTGAGCGGTCGTTCTCCTTGCTGGCGGGGCAACTCGCGGTCTCTCAGGAGGGGCTGACCGTGGCGGTGGTCGACATCGGCGCGACCATGACCACCCTGAGCGTGCTGTACAACGGGCGGATCATCTACACCCGGGAACAATTGTTCGGTGGTCGTCAGCTCACGGAGGAAATCCAGCGTCGTTATGGCCTGACCGTCGAACAGGCGGGGCTGGCGAAGAAGCAGGGCGGGTTGCCGGATGACTACGTCAGCGAAGTCTTGCAACCGTTTCGCGATGCGCTGGTGCAGCAGGTTTTCCGGTCGTTGCAGTTCTTCTTCGCATCCGGTCAGTACAACGCGGTCGATCACATCCTGCTGGCTGGCGGTACCGCGTCGGTCCCGGGGCTTGATCGCCTGATCGAGCAGCGGTTGGGCACGCCAACCCAGGTGGCCAATCCGTTCTCCGACATGGCATTGAGCAGTAAGGTCAACGCCGGGGCCCTGGCGAGCGATGCGCCAGCACTGATGATCGCTTGCGGGCTCGCCCTCAGGAGTTTCGACTGATGGCACGGATCAATCTTTTACCCTGGCGCGAAGAGCTGCGTGAAGAGCGCCGCAAGCGCTTTTTGCTGGCACTGGTCGGCGTATTGGTGTGCTCGGTGGGCGCGATTTTTATCGCGGACCAGGTCATCAGCAGCGCCATTGACCGACAAGTGGCCCGTAACGAATACATCGGCAAACAGATTGCCGTGGTCGACGAGCGTATCAAGCAGATCAGCGACCTGAAGTCCCGTCGCCAGCAGCTCGTCGAGCGCATGCGCATCATTCAGGACCTGCAAGGTAACCGTCCGATCAGTGGACGGATTTTCGACCAGTTGGCGCGTACCCTGCCTGACGGGGTGTATTTCACCGAAGTGAAAATGGCCGGAAAAACCCTGTCCATTACCGGTGCAGCGGAATCGAACAATCGTGTTTCGGACCTGATGCGCAATCTGGATGCGTCCGACTGGTTCGATGCGCCGAGTCTCACGGAAGTCAAAGCCACCACCGCCGGTCAGCTGGATCAGGCCAACGTCTTTCAGTTGACCGTCCGTCAGACTCAGCCCGCCGTTGTGGAGGCTGGCAAATGAGCCCCTCGGAATGGTTCGAAAGCCTGCGCAAGATCGACATCAACGATCTGGACACCAACAACATGGGTTCCTGGCCGCCAGCGATCAAGGCCCTGGCGGGCGTCTTGCTCATGGTTCTGGTGTTGACCCTCGGCTACACCTTTTACATCAGCGATCAGGAAGATCACCTCGGACTCAAGCGTGAAGAGGAGTCGACCCTCAAGGAGCAATTCGCGAACAAGGCGCACATGGCGGCAAACCTGGAGCTGTATACCCAGCAGATGAAAGAGATGGAGAACTCTTTTGGCGTGTTGCTGCGGCAATTGCCCAGCGATACCGAGGTGCCCGGGCTGCTGGAGGACATCACCCGCACCGGCCTCGGTAGCGGGCTGGAGTTCGAAGAGATCAAGCTGTTGCCGGAGGTTGCCCAGCAGTTCTACATCGAACTGCCGATCCAGATCACCGTGACGGGTGCCTATCACGACCTGGCGACGTTCGTCAGTGGCGTGGCCGGGTTGCCGCGGATCGTTACGCTGCATGATTTCGACCTTGCGCCAGCCGACCCCGAGGGCGGGCCGAAACTACGCATGAGCATCCTTGCCAAGACCTATCGCTACAACGACAAGGGGTTGCAGAAATGAACCCGATTCGTTGCGTGTCGATGGTTGTGTTGCTCGCCGGCCTGGCCGGTTGCGGCAACGGCAATGACGTCGGCGACCTCGACGCCTTCATGAATGAAGTCCGTCTGCGGCCGCCGGGCAAAATTGAACCAACGCCGACATTCCGGTCTTACCCAACGTTCACCTATAACGCTGCCAACCTGCGCAGCCCGTTTTCTCGGCAGGTCAGGGTCGATCTGGCGGGGCAGAAGCGCGGCTCGCGCAACGTCAAACCCGACCCCAACCGGGCCAGGCAATACCTCGAAGGTTTCAACATCGAGCAGTTTGAAATGGTCGGCACGATCTCCAATGCCACCGGCTCCTTTGCGCTGTTGCGCGGGGCAGGCGGGGTGCATCGGCTGAAAGTCGGCGATTACCTGGGGCGTAACGATGGACGGATCGTCGCCATCAGCGGCTCGCAAGTCGATGTGGTCGAAATCGTTCCCGACGGCGAAGGCGCCTGGCTGGAACGGCCACGAACCATCCCTTTGAAAGAGCACTCATAGTGGAACTCGAATAATGAACAGGATTTTCTCAACCCTCGGTATCTCGCTATGGATAGCGTTGCTGTCGCCGATGGTACAAGCGGCCAACCTCAAAGCGCTGGATGTTGCTGCGCTGCCGGGTGATCGTGTCGAGTTGAAGTTGTCTTTCGATGGCCCGCCCCCACAACCTCACGGTTATACGACCGAGTCGCCGGCACGAATCGCGCTGGATCTGCCCGGGGTGGTCAATCAGCTTTCGAGCAAGAGTCGTGAGCTGGGTGGTGGCAATGCCCGAAGCGCGACGGTGGTGGAAGCCAAGGACCGGACGCGGCTAATCATCAATCTGACCCAGTTGACCCCGTACAGCGCCCGTGTCGACGGCAACAACCTGATTGTGGTGGTCGGGCAAGGCGCCAATAACAAAACGCCTCGGCCGACTACCCGCGCGCCTCGCGCCGCGACTGCAATGCCCGCCCCGACGAAAGCCTATGCGCCCGTGGGCAAAGCCATTCGCGGTGTGGATTTCCAGCGCGGTACGCAGGGTGAAGGCAATGTAGTGATTGATCTGTCGGATCCGTCCATCGCCCCGGACATCCAGGAGCGCGACGGAAAGATCATCCTGGGATTCGCCAAAACCCAATTGCCAGAACCGTTGCGCGTGCGCCTGGACGTCAAGGATTTCGCCACCCCGGTGCAGTTCGTCAATGCCAGCGCCACGGGGGATCGGGCCACGATCAGTATCGAGCCTAGTGGAGCCTTCGATTATTCGACCTACCAGACCGACAACAAGCTGACGGTCAGCATTCGGCCAATGACCGTCGACGACCTGCAAAAGCGCAACGCCGAACGTTTTGCCTATACCGGTGAAAAACTCTCGCTGAATTTCCAGGACATCGATGTGCGTTCGGTGCTGCAACTGATCGCTGATTTCACCAACCTCAATCTGGTGGCCAGCGACACGGTGCAGGGCGGCATCACCTTGCGTTTGCAGAACGTGCCGTGGGACCAGGCGCTGGACCTGGTGCTGAAAACCAAAGGCCTGGACAAGCGCAAGATCGGTAACGTCCTGCTGGTGGCGCCGGCCGATGAAATCGCCGCGCGTGAACGTCAGGAACTGGAATCGCAGAAGCAGATTTCCGAGCTCGCGCCTTTGCGTCGCGAATTGCTGCAGGTCAACTACGCCAAGGCCGCCGACATCGCCAAGCTGTTCACGTCGGTGACCAGTGCCGAAGCGAAAATCGACGAGCGGGGTTCGATCACGGTTGATGAACGGACCAACAACATCATTGCCTACCAGACCCAGGACCGACTCGACGAACTTCGTCGCATCGTCGCGCAACTAGATATCCCGGTGCGTCAGGTGATGATCGAGGCTCGAATCGTCGAAGCCAACGTCGACTACGACAAAAGCCTCGGCGTGCGCTGGGGCGGTTCGGTGCAGAACAAGGGCAACTGGAACACATCCGGCGTCAGCAATGGCTCGTCGACCACTATTGGTACTCCGGGCAGCACCAGCACCAACTCGCCGTTTGTCGACCTGGGCGCTGCGGGCAACACCTCGGGGATCGGCATCGCCTTCATCACCGATAACGTGTTGCTGGACCTGGAGCTGACCGCAATGGAGAAGACCGGTAACGGCGAAATCGTCTCACAACCCAAGGTGGTCACGTCCGACAAGGAGACCGCGAAAATTCTCAAGGGCACCGAGATTCCCTATCAGGAAGCCAGTTCCAGCGGTGCCACGTCGGTGTCGTTCAAGGAAGCGTCGCTGTCCCTTGAGGTCACGCCGCAGATCACCCCGGACAACCGGATCATCATGGAGGTCAAGGTGACCAAGGATGAGCCGGACTACCTGAACAAGGTCCAGGATGTACCCCCGATCAAGAAAAACGAGGTCAATGCCAAGGTCCTGGTCAATGATGGCGAGACCATCGTGATTGGTGGGGTTTTCTCAAATACTCAGAGCAAGGTTGTAGATAAGGTGCCATTTCTCGGTGATGTGCCGTATCTTGGCCGCCTTTTCCGGCGTGATGTGGTTTCGGAGAAAAAATCCGAGCTGCTGGTATTTCTCACTCCGCGTATCATGAATAACCAGGCGATTGCTGTGAGTCATTGATTCTGTGCGAAATTTGATTCTTGTTGGACCGATGGGGGCTGGAAAAAGCACCATCGGCCGGTTGCTGGCCAAAGAGCTGCGCCTGCCGTTCAAAGATTCCGATAAGGAAATTGAATTGCGCACGGGCGCCAATATCCCGTGGATTTTCGATAAAGAAGGCGAACCGGGCTTTCGTGACCGCGAGCAGGCGATGATTGCCGAGCTGTGCGGCTGCGATGGCGTGGTGTTGGCGACCGGTGGCGGCGCGGTGATGCGCGAAGCCAATCGTCGGGCGTTGCACGCCGGCGGTCGGGTGGTCTATCTGCATGCCTCTGTCGAGCAGCAGGTCGGCCGCACGTCCCGCGATCGCAATCGCCCCTTGTTGCGCACCGCTGATCCGGCCAAGACCCTGCGGGATCTGCTGGCGATCCGCGACCCGCTGTATCGGGAAATCGCTGACCTGGTGGTTGAAACCGATGAGCGGCCGCCGCGAATGGTCGTGCTCGATATTCTCGAACGCTTGCAGCAACTACCTCCCCGTTAAAGCGAGGCGCGAAATGCGCTATCCTCGGCGTCCTGTCACGACTGCTCATGGTTGTGGCGGATGGCTACCGAACGGCGTCACACCAGCAGACGCCGTGGACATTCGTTAATTCAAGGCAGGACGCCTGATTCCATCTTCACTGTGGGGACACATGCAGACACTCAAGGTCGATCTAGGCGAGCGCAGCTACCCGATTCATATTGGCGAAGGTTTGTTGGATCAGCCGGAACTGCTGGTACCGCACATCCGCGGACGGCAAGTGGCGATCATCTCAAACGAGACCGTTGCGCCGCTCTATCTCGAACGTCTGACCCGCAGCCTCGCGCAGTTCTCGGTGATTTCCGTGGTGCTGCCCGACGGCGAAGCCTTCAAGACCTGGGAAACCCTGCAACTGATTTTCGACGGCCTGCTGACTGCACGCCACGACCGCCGTACCACGGTGATCGCCCTCGGTGGCGGTGTGATTGGTGACATGGCCGGTTTCGCGGCTGCCTGCTATCAGCGCGGTGTCGATTTCATCCAGGTCCCGACCACGTTGCTGTCGCAAGTCGACTCCTCGGTGGGCGGCAAGACCGGGATCAACCATCCGCTGGGCAAGAACATGGTCGGCGCGTTTTATCAGCCGAACGTCGTGCTGATCGATACCGCGACCCTCAACACCCTGCCGGCCCGCGAACTCTCTGCGGGGCTGGCGGAAGTCATCAAGTACGGGCTGATCTGCGACGAGCCATTCCTGACCTGGCTCGAAGAAAACGTCGATCGCCTGCGCGCCCTGGACCAGGTCGCCCTGACGTATGCCATCGAGCGTTCCTGCGCCGCAAAGGCTGAAGTGGTCGGTGCCGACGAGAAGGAAACCGGTGTTCGTGCCACGTTGAACCTGGGCCACACCTTCGGCCACGCTATCGAAACCCATATGGGCTATGGTGTCTGGCTTCATGGTGAAGCCGTCGCTGCTGGCACCGTAATGGCTTTGGAAATGTCCGCGCGATTGGGCTGGATCAGCGAGCAAGAACGCGATCGCGGTATTCGCCTGTTTCAGCGTGCCGGCCTGCCGGTCATCCCGCCTGAAGAGATGACTGAAGCCGATTTTCTAGAACACATGGCAATTGACAAGAAAGTGATCGACGGTCGTTTACGCCTGGTGCTGCTGCGCCACATGGGCGAAGCGGTGGTGACCGACGATTATCCGAAAGAAGTTTTACAGGCCACGCTGGGAGCGGATTACCGCGCCCTGGCTCAGCTTAAAGGTTAATAAGATCCCGATGACTAGTTTGCATGCCGACGAGGCTTTCCTCGGCCATTACCAGTTGAGTCATGACCCTTTTGCTCCACGGGTGCCTGGCTTCAAATTCTTCCCGGCCCAGCGCAAACCGGTGCTGGGGCAGCTGCATCATCTGGCGCGCTATAGCCAGTTGCTGCTGGTGGTCACCGGCCCGCAGGGCAGCGGCAAGACCCTGTTGCGCCAGGCCCTGGTGGCCAGCACCAACAAGCAATCGGTGCAAAGCGTGGTGGTTTCCGCCCGTGGCGCTGGCGATGCGGCCGGCGTGCTGCATCAGGTGGCCCAGGCGCTGAACGTTGCCCAGGCGGAGGTCAATGCGATTCTGTCGCAGGTCGTGCAGCTGGCGCTGACCGGGCAGGAAGTCTATTTGCTGGTCGATGACGCCGAGCAGCTCGACGAATCCGCGCTGGAGGCCTTGCTGGCCCTGGCCGCTGGTGCGCCGGAAGGTCGTCCGCATGTGTTCCTGTTCGGTGAGTCGTCGCTGATTGCGCAACTGGACGCGCTGAGCCTCGAGGAAGAACGCTTCCACGTCATCGAGTTGCAGCCTTACACCGAAGAAGAAACCCGCGAATACCTGGACCAGCGGCTCGAAGGCGCCGGCCGGGGTATCGAACTTTTTACCGCAGATCAGATCTCTGATATTCACGAAAGCTCCGACGGCTGGCCTGGCAACATCAACCAGGTTGCCCGCGATGCAATGATCGAAGCCATGATTGCCAGCCGCTCAGCGGTCAAGCGTCCAAGTATGGGGTTCAACATGCCGAAGAAACACGTATTGGCGATTTCCGCCGTCGTCGTGGTCGCGGTAGCCGCCGCCTGGTTGATGCCGGGCCGCAGCAAAGCACCGACCACCGGCGCGCCGGCCAACGAACAGGCGCAACTGCCGCTCGGCCAGGGCACGCCACAACCTAATAGCGGCGGGGCACCTTCCGTCGAATTCGCCGGTAATTCGCAGCCGATGCCATTGCCGCTGGTCGGCAACTCGCAACCGGTCATGCGTGGTCCGCTGGCCGAAGCCGCCGGTGGCATCACCGAAGGCGACGACGGCGTGCCGGTCGAAGGTTCCAGCGCTACACCGCCAACCGTGACCACCACTGCGCCACCGGCGGGCATCCAGCCTGGCCCTGCGCCGACGCCTGCCGCCAAACCGGTGCCTGCGCCGACTCAGGTTGCGACCGCCAAGCCAGTCCCGACTGCGCCAGCCGTGAAGCCGGCCCCAGCGCCAGCCAAGCCAGCCGCCGTGGCCACCGCCAAGCCTGTCGAGAAGCCAGCCGCCGCTCCTGCGAAAGGCGCTGGTGGCACCTGGTACGCCGGGCAGCCTACCAGCAACTACGTGGTGCAGATCCTCGGCACCAGCTCCGAGGCGACTGCGCAAAACTTCGTGAAAGAGCAGGGCGGCGAGTACCGTTACTTCAAGAAAGTCCTCAACGGCAAGCCGCTTTACGTCATCACCTACGGTAACTTCGCCAACCGCGATGCAGCCCTGACCGCCATCAAGGCCTTGCCAGCGAAGGTTCAGGCTGGTAAACCTTGGCCTCGCACTGTCGCCAGCGTCCAACAGGAACTGGCAACAACTCGCTGAAGATTCGGCGGCCTTACCCAGGCCGCCTCTCCAAGCACCTCAAAATTTCTACAAGTGCATGCCGCCTCTACAGGCCGCGTGCCTTGTGGTGTCTGCGTCACAGTAGTCTTTGAGTCGTTGCGGTCAAAATTAAAAAAGTTTTGACTAGCACAGCAGATCGCTTTAAACCTTTCACAAATGCGACATAGATTTGCGACAGTTCGTCGTCAAATTTGTGAGCCTCTGTGTCGCTGTGTACAATGACCACCCTTTTGCCCCCGCTAAAGCCGGCGAACGTTCGGCGCGGAACGCAAGTGGTTGAATTGAAAAGAAATTTGCCTCGAAAAGAGGCAGCCTGGTGAGAAAGTGTCTATGAAAGCAGGTCTGTACCAACCAGATGAATTCAAGGATAACTGCGGTTTCGGCCTGATAGCCCATATGCAGGGCGAGCCCAGTCATACCCTTTTGCAAACGGCCATCGAGGCCCTGACCTGCATGACCCACCGCGGTGGGATCAACGCCGACGGCAAGACCGGTGACGGTTGCGGTCTGCTGATTCAAAAGCCGGACGTGTTCCTGCGAGCCATCGCCCAGGAAACCTTCGGCGTCGAACTGCCCAAGCAATATGCCGTGGGCATGGTCTTCTTCAACCAGGACCCGGTCAAAGCCGAAGCCGCTCGCGAGAACATGAACCGCGAGATTCTGGCCGCCGGCCTGCAGCTTATCGGCTGGCGCAAAGTGCCGATCGATACCAGCGTCCTCGGCCGTCTGGCCCTGGAGCGCCTGCCGCAGATCGAACAGGTGTACATCGGCGGTGAAGGCCTGAGCGACCAGGACATGGCGATCAAGCTGTTCACCTCCCGTCGTCGCTCGTCCGTGGCCAACGCTGCCGATGCCGATCACTACATCTGCAGCTTTTCGCACAAGACCATCATTTATAAAGGCCTGATGATGCCGGCGGATTTGACCGCCTTCTATCCAGACCTCAGCGATCAGCGCCTGCAAACCTCGATTTGCGTGTTCCACCAGCGCTTCTCGACCAACACCCTGCCGAAATGGCCGTTGGCGCAGCCGTTCCGCTTCCTCGCCCACAACGGCGAGATCAACACCATCACCGGCAACCGTAACTGGGCCGTGGCCCGTCGCACCAAGTTCACCAACGATCTGATGGACCTGGAAGAGCTCGGCCCGCTGGTCAACCGTGTCGGTTCCGACTCCTCCAGCATGGACAACATGCTCGAGCTAATGGTCACTGGTGGCATCGACCTGTTCCGTGGCGTGCGGATGATCATTCCGCCTGCGTGGCAGAACGTCGAAACCATGGACCCGGATCTGCGGGCGTTCTACGAATACAACTCGATGCACATGGAACCGTGGGACGGCCCGGCCGGCGTGGTAATGACCGATGGTCGTTACGCGGTGTGCCTGCTCGACCGTAACGGTCTGCGTCCGGCGCGTTGGGTCACCACCAAGAACGGTTTCATCACCCTGGCCTCGGAAATCGGCGTCTGGAACTACCAGCCTGAAGACGTGATCGCCAAGGGACGTGTGGGCCCGGGCCAGATCTTCGCCGTGGACACCGAAACCGGTCAGATCCTCGACACCGACGCCATCGACAACCGCTTGAAGTCCCGTCATCCGTACAAGCAATGGCTGCGCAAGAATGCCCTGCGCATCCAGGCGACCATGGAAGACAACGACCACGGTTCGGCTTTCTACGATGTCGACCAGCTCAAGCAATACATGAAGATGTACCAGGTCACGTTCGAAGAGCGCGACCAGGTATTGCGTCCGCTCGGCGAGCAGGGCTACGAAGCCGTCGGCTCGATGGGCGACGATACGCCAATGGCCGTGCTGTCCCAGCGCGTGCGCACGCCATACGACTATTTCCGCCAGCAGTTCGCGCAGGTCACCAACCCGCCGATCGACCCGTTGCGTGAAGCCATCGTCATGTCGCTGGAGATCTGCCTCGGTGCCGAGCGCAACATCTTCCAGGAGTCGCCGGAACACGCCTCGCGCGTGATCCTCAGCTCGCCGGTCATTTCGCCGGCCAAGTGGCGTTCGCTGATGAACCTGGATCGTCCGGGCTTCGAGCGCGCGATCATCGACCTCAACTACGACGAAAGCGTCGGCCTCGAAGCGGCCATCCGCAACGTCGCCGATCAGGCTGAAGAAGCCGTGCGCTCCGGCCGCACCCAGGTCGTGCTGAGTGACCGCCACATTGCCCCGGGCAAGTTGCCGATCCACGCTTCGCTCGCCACCGGCGCGGTGCACCACCGCCTGACCGAGAAAGGCCTGCGTTGCGACTCCAACATCCTCGTGGAAACCGCCACCGCTCGTGACCCGCATCACTTTGCGGTGTTGATCGGTTTCGGCGCCTCGGCGGTCTATCCGTTCCTGGCCTACGAAGTGCTGGGCGACCTGATCCGTACCGGTGAAGTGCTGGGCGACCTTTATGAGGTGTTCAAGAACTACCGCAAAGGCATCACCAAAGGTCTGTTGAAGATCCTGTCGAAGATGGGTATCTCGACCATTACCTCGTACCGCGGTGCGCAGTTGTTCGAAGCCATCGGCCTGTCTGAAGAAGTCTGTGAGCTGAGCTTCCGTGGCGTACCGAGCCGCATCAAGGGTGCGCGTTTCGTCGACATCGAAGCCGAGCAGAAAGCCCTGGCGGCCGAAGCCTGGAGCCCGCGCAAGCCGATCCAGCAGGGCGGTCTGCTGAAGTTCGTCCACGGTGGCGAATATCACGCGTACAACCCGGACGTGGTCAATACCCTGCAAGCCGCTGTGCAGCAGGGCGACTACAGCAAGTTCAAGGAATACACGGCGCTGGTGGATAACCGTCCGGTGTCGATGATCCGCGATCTGTTCAAGGTGAAGACCCTGGACACGCCGCTGGACATCAGCGAGATCGAACCGCTGGAATCGGTGCTCAAGCGCTTCGACTCTGCGGGCATCTCGTTGGGCGCATTGTCGCCAGAAGCCCACGAAGCCCTGGCCGAAGCCATGAACCGCCTCGGTGCGCGTTCCAACTCCGGCGAAGGCGGCGAAGACCCGGCGCGTTACGGCACCATCAAAAGCTCGAAAATCAAGCAAGTCGCGACTGGCCGTTTCGGTGTAACCCCGGAATACCTGGTCAACGCTGAAGTGCTGCAGATCAAAGTCGCTCAGGGCGCCAAGCCCGGTGAAGGGGGGCAGCTGCCAGGTGGCAAGGTCAACGGTCTGATCGCCAAGCTGCGTTACGCAGTGCCGGGCGTGACCCTGATTTCGCCTCCGCCGCACCACGACATCTATTCGATCGAAGACTTGTCGCAGTTGATTTTCGACCTGAAACAAGTCAACCCGAAGGCCCTGGTCTCGGTGAAGCTCGTTGCAGAAGCGGGCGTCGGCACCATCGCCGCCGGTGTGGCCAAGGCCTACGCGGACTTGATCACTATCTCCGGCTACGACGGCGGCACCGGTGCATCGCCGCTGACGTCGATCAAATACGCCGGTGCTCCGTGGGAGCTCGGCCTGGCCGAAACCCACCAGACCCTGCGTGGTAACGACCTGCGCGGCAAAGTCAGGGTACAGACCGACGGCGGCCTGAAAACCGGCCTCGACGTGATCAAGGCAGCGATCCTCGGCGCTGAAAGCTTCGGCTTCGGCACCGCGCCAATGATCGCGTTGGGCTGCAAATACCTGCGCATCTGCCACCTGAACAACTGCGCCACCGGCGTCGCCACTCAGAACGAGAAGCTGCGCAAGGATCACTACATCGGGACCGTTGACATGGTGGTGAATTTCTTCACCTACGTCGCCGAAGAAACCCGCGAGTGGCTGGCCAAGCTGGGCGTGCGCTCCCTCGAAGAGCTGATCGGTCGTACCGATCTGCTGGATATCCTCGAAGGCCAGACCGCCAAGCAGCAACACCTGGACCTGACCCCGTTGCTCGGCAGCGATCACATCCCGGCAGACAAGCCCCAATTCTGCCAGGTCGACCGCAACCCGCCGTTCGACAAGGGCCTGCTGGCCGAGAAAATGGTCGACATGGCCACCTCGGCCATCAACGACATGAGCGGCGCTGATTTCGCCCTGGATATCTGCAACTGCGACCGTTCGATCGGCGCGCGGATCTCCGGTGAAATCGCCCGCAAACACGGCAACCAAGGCATGGCGAACGCGCCGATCACCTTCCGCTTCAAAGGGACGGCCGGTCAGAGCTTCGGCGTGTGGAACGCCGGCGGCCTGAACATGTACCTGGAAGGCGACGCCAACGACTACGTCGGCAAAGGCATGACTGGCGGCAAGCTGGTTATCGTTCCGCCGAAGGGCAGCGTCTACAAGACTCAGGACAGTGCCATCATCGGCAACACCTGCCTGTACGGCGCCACGGGCGGCAAGTTGTTTGCCGCCGGCACTGCGGGCGAGCGGTTTGCCGTGCGTAACTCCGGTGCTCACACCGTGGTTGAAGGCACGGGCGATCACTGCTGCGAGTACATGACCGGTGGTTTCGTCTGCGTCCTGGGCAAGACCGGCTACAACTTCGGCTCAGGCATGACCGGTGGTTTCGCCTACGTGCTCGACCAGGACAACAGCTTCGTTGACCGGGTCAACCACGAACTGGTGGAAATCCAGCGGATCAGCGGTGAGGCGATGGAAGCCTATCGCAGCCACCTGCAACGCGTGCTGAACGAATACGTCGAGGAAACCGACAGCGAGTGGGGTCGTAACCTCGCTGAAAACCTCGATGACTATTTGCGTCGTTTCTGGCTCGTCAAACCTAAGGCGGCGAGTCTGAAATCTCTGCTCTCAAGTACTCGTGCGAGTCCGCAATAAACGACGCAGCGGCAAGTCGCAAGCTTCAAGCGCCAAGCTTGAAGCTTGCGCGGTGTGGCGGATTAATTTGATTTTCTTGCAGCTTGAAGCTTGTAGCTTGAAGCTGTCGTGTACGAGGTTTTGAAGATGGCCGAACGTCTCAGCAACGACTTCCAATTCATCGATGTCGGGCGCAAAGATCCGAAGAAGAAACTGTTGCGTCAACGCAAGAAAGAGTTCGTGGAAATCTACGAACCCTTCAAACCCCAGCATTCGGCCGATCAGGCCCACCGCTGCCTGGGTTGCGGTAACCCGTATTGCGAATGGAAGTGCCCGGTGCACAACTTCATTCCGAACTGGCTGAAACTGGTGGCCGAGGGCAACATCCTCCAGGCCGCCGAGCTGTCGCACCAGACCAACACCCTGCCGGAAGTCTGCGGTCGGGTGTGCCCGCAGGATCGTCTGTGCGAGGGTGCCTGCACCCTCAACGACGGCTTCGGCGCGGTGACCATCGGTTCGGTCGAGAAGTACATCACCGATACCGCGTTCGCCATGGGCTGGCGCCCGGACATGTCCAAGGTTATACCGACCGGCAAGCGTGTTGCGGTGATCGGTGCAGGCCCGGCAGGTTTGGGTTGTGCCGACGTGCTGGTACGCGGCGGTGTGACCCCGGTGGTGTTCGACAAGAACCCGGAAATCGGCGGTCTGCTGACCTTCGGTATCCCCGAGTTCAAGCTGGAAAAGACCGTGCTGAGCAATCGTCGCGAAGTCTTCACCGGCATGGGTATCGAGTTTCGCCTGAACACCGAAGTGGGCAAGGACGTGACGATCGAGCAACTGCTCGAAGAATACGATGCCGTGTTCATGGGCATGGGCACCTACACCTACATGAAGGGCGGCTTTGCCGGTGAGGATCTGCCGGGCGTGCATGACGCGCTCGACTTCCTGATCGCCAATGTCAACCGCAACCTGGGCTTTGAAAAGTCGCCGGAACATTTCGTCGACATGAAAGGCAAGAAGGTTGTGGTGCTGGGCGGCGGCGACACGGCGATGGACTGCAACCGCACCTCGATTCGCCAGGGTGCCAAGTCGGTGACCTGCGCTTATCGTCGTGACGAAGCGAACATGCCGGGCTCGCGCAAAGAGGTGAAGAACGCCAAGGAAGAAGGGGTGAAATTCCTCTACAACCGCCAGCCGATCGCCATCGTCGGTGAAGACCGCGTCGAAGGCGTGAAGGTGGTCGAGACCCGTCTCGGCGAACCGGACGCCCGTGGCCGTCGCAGCCCCGAGCCGATCCCGGGCTCCGAAGAGATCATCCCGGCCGACGCCGTGGTCATCGCATTTGGTTTCCGTCCGAGCCCGGCGTCGTGGTTCGAGCAGTTCAGCATCCAGACCGACAGCCAGGGCCGCGTGGTGGCCCCGGAACAAGGTCAGTACAAGCACCAGACCAGCAACCCGAAAATCTTCGCCGGTGGCGATATGGTTCGCGGATCTGACCTGGTGGTAACGGCGATCTTCGAAGGCCGTAATGCGGCCGAAGGGATCCTGGATTACTTGGGCGTCTGATCACTTTCCAGAACTGGAATGCGATCAATTGTGGGAGCGAGCCTGCTCGCGAAAGCGGTGGATCAGTCAACAGAGATGTTGAATGTGAAGCCCTCTTCGCGAGCAGGCT
>NZ_JASCOM010000127.1:0-17540 GCF_029959925.1 Pseudomonas sp. PS02303 | reverse complement strand
GGGCAAGCCTCGCTCCTACAGTCGTTCGCAAACTTTTCCGGTAGGAGCGAGGCTTGCCCGCGAAGGCGTCAGAAAGAACACCGCAGAAACATCCAATTGACGCAGTAGGCTTGCACCATGAATTCGCAAAGCATCATCGTCCCGAAAATCTCCACACTGCCGGTACACGAACCCCGGGCCCGGGCGGTCGTGCGCTGGCTGGTGCGCAAGAACATCATCAAGGAAGAGCTGACCACGTGTGGCCGTACCGGTAACCGCATGGGCCACGCCATCGCCGACGGTGCCCGCGCCGTGGTGTTGCACCCACAAGCGCTGCCGTTCGGCGAGCCGATCAATGGCCTGGAGATCATCACCAAGCGCTGCATCTACACGCCGGCCAAGGGGTTTCTGGAAGAGGCGGGTTGCGCCGAGTGCCGCAAGGAAGTCGGCGAAGCGCTGTTCGAAAGCCTGGAAGACTGGATGCCGGGGCGCACCGATAACTTCACCTGCCCGGAATGCGGGCATGAAGACGACATCAACGGCTTTCTGTTCTTACAGGAATGCGGCTTTTCCAACCTGGGGTTCATTTTCAACAATTGGGCCGAAGCCGGGTTCAAGCAGAGCTTTATCGATGAGTTTGCCGATTGGCTGGATCAGCCCGTCAGTTGGGTGAAAGTCGAGTTGTAGGAAGCGACAATCCCCGTATATCAGTAATGCTAATAATAGAAAGAGTTTTACATTGAACACGAGGGGGTGTCTGACTATAATGGCGCGCTTCCATTTTCCCGCTCGGGAGCCCCCGCGATGCTGCGTATCAGCCAAGAAGCTCTGACATTCGACGACATTCTCCTAGTGCCCGGTTATTCCGAGGTGCTTCCTAACGAAGTCAGTCTCAAGACCCGCCTTACCCGTGGCATCGAGCTGAATATTCCTCTGGTTTCTGCCGCCATGGACACCGTCACTGAAGCCCGTCTGGCAATCGCCATGGCTCAGGAAGGTGGCATCGGTATCATCCACAAGAACATGACCATCGAGCAGCAAGCTGCCGAAGTGCGCAAGGTCAAGCGTTACGAGGCCGGCGTGGTCAAGGACCCGATCACCATCGAGGCTGAAGCCACGGTGCGTGAACTGTTCGAACTGACCCGTCTGCACAACATCTCCGGCGTTCCGGTTTTGCACAATGGCGACCTGGTCGGCATCGTCACTTCCCGTGACGTGCGTTTCGAAAATCGTCTGGAAGCCACGGTCCGCGAAGTGATGACGCCCAAAGAGCGTCTGGTCACGGTCAAGGAAGGCGCCGACAAGAACGACGTTCGCGAGCTGTTGCACAAACACCGCATCGAACGCGTGCTGATCGTCGACGACAAATTTGCCCTCAAAGGCATGATGACCGTCAACGACATCGAAAAAGCCAAGGCGTACCCGCTGGCCAGCAAGGACGATCAAGGTCGTCTGCGTGTTGGCGCAGCAGTCGGTACCGGTAAAGACACCGGTGACCGCGTCGCTGCCCTGGTCAATGCCGGCGTTGACGTGGTGGTGGTCGACACCGCACACGGTCACTCCAAAGGCGTGATCGACCGCGTTCGCTGGGTCAAACAGAATTTCCCTGAAGTGCAGGTCATCGGCGGCAACATCGCCACCGGCGCTGCTGCCAAGGCCCTGGCCGAAGCCGGCGCTGATGCGGTCAAGGTCGGTATCGGCCCTGGCTCGATCTGCACCACCCGTATCGTCGCCGGTGTCGGCGTCCCGCAAATCAGTGCCATCGCCAACGTCGCCGCTGCCCTTGAAGGCACTGGCGTTCCGTTGATCGCCGACGGCGGCATCCGCTTCTCCGGTGACCTGTCCAAGGCCATCGTGGCCGGTGCTTCCTGCGTGATGATGGGCTCGATGTTCGCCGGTACTGAAGAAGCCCCGGGCGAGATCGAACTGTTCCAGGGTCGTTCGTACAAGGCTTACCGCGGCATGGGCTCGCTGGGCGCCATGTCCCAGGCCCAGGGTTCCTCCGACCGCTACTTCCAGGACTCCTCCGCGGGTGCCGAGAAGCTGGTTCCGGAAGGCATCGAAGGGCGTGTTCCTTACAAGGGCAGCCTGAGCGCCATCATCCATCAACTGATGGGCGGCCTGCGTTCCTCGATGGGTTACACCGGCAGTGCCGACATCGAAGAAATGCGCACCAAGCCTGAGTTCGTGCGGATCACCGGCGCTGGCATGGCCGAGTCCCACGTCCACGACGTACAGATCACCAAAGAAGCGCCAAACTACCGCGTAGGTTGAGGCTTCAAGCAAAACGTTAAGTAACCGGGGCTGTTTTATTCAGCCCCGAGTTGTTTCTGAATCACGACTGTTTCTGAATTACTAGACGAGACTGAATCATGGCCCTCGACATTCACGCTCACCGCATCCTGATCCTCGATTTCGGTTCCCAGTACACCCAGCTGATTGCCCGCCGCGTGCGCGAAATCGGCGTGTACTGCGAACTGCATCCGTTCGATATGGATGAAGACGCGATTCGCGAATTCGCTCCAAAAGGCGTCATTCTTGCCGGCGGCCCCGAGTCCGTGCACGAAGCCGACAGCCCTCGCTGCCCGCAGGCGGTGTTCGACCTGGGCGTTCCGGTCTTCGGTATCTGCTACGGCATGCAGACCATGGCCGAACAGCTGGGTGGCAAGGTTGAAGGTTCCGAACTGCGTGAGTTCGGTTATGCCCGTGTCGACGTAGTGGGCAAGAGCCGCCTGCTCGACGGCATCGAAGACCACATCGACGCTGACGGCCTGTTCGGTCTCGACGTGTGGATGAGCCATGGTGACAAGGTCACCAAGATGCCGCAGGAATTCCACATCCTGGCCAGCACCCCGAGCTGCCCGATTGCCGGCATGTTCGACGATGCTCGTGGCTACTACGGCGTGCAGTTCCACCCGGAAGTGACCCACACCAAGCAGGGCGGTCGCATCCTGTCGCGCTTCATCCTCGACATCTGCGGCTGTGAAGCCCTGTGGACGCCGTCGAAGATTGCGGAAGACGCCATCGCCAATATCCGCGCCCAGGTCGGCACTGACAACGTGCTGCTCGGCCTGTCCGGCGGCGTTGACTCTTCGGTGGTTGCCGCGCTGCTGCACAAAGCCATCGGCGACCAGCTGACCTGCGTCTTCGTCGACAACGGCCTGCTGCGTCTGCACGAAGGTGAGCAAGTGATGGCCATGTTCGCCGAGAACATGGGCGTCAAGGTGATCCGCGCCAACGCTGAAGACCAGTTCCTGAACAACCTGGCCGGCGAGTCCGACCCGGAGAAGAAGCGCAAGATCATCGGCCGTACCTTCATCGACGTCTTCGATGCCCAGTCCAACAAACTGGACAACATCAAGTACCTCGCTCAAGGCACCATCTACCCGGACGTGATCGAGTCGGCTGGCGCCAAAAGCGGCAAGGCCCACGTGATCAAGTCGCACCACAACGTGGGTGGCTTGCCGGAAGAAATGAACCTCAAGCTGGTTGAACCCCTGCGCGAGCTGTTCAAGGACGAAGTCCGTCGTCTGGGCCTGGAACTCGGCCTGCCGTACGACATGGTCTACCGTCACCCGTTCCCGGGCCCGGGACTGGGCGTGCGCATTCTCGGTGAAGTGAAGAAGGAATACGCCGACCTGTTGCGTCGCGCCGACCACATCTTCATCGAAGAACTGCGCAAAGCTGACTGGTACCACAAAGTCAGCCAGGCCTTCGTGGTGTTCCAGCCGGTGAAATCGGTTGGCGTGGTTGGTGATGGCCGTCGTTACGCCTGGGTCGTGGCCCTGCGTGCAGTGGAAACCATCGACTTCATGACCGCGCGTTGGGCACACCTGCCTTACGAACTGCTGGAAACCGTCAGCGGCCGGATCATCAATGAAATCGAAGGCATCTCCCGTGTGACTTACGACGTGTCGAGCAAGCCGCCAGCGACGATCGAGTGGGAATGATCCCGGTCTGACTGATCGCCCGTAACACCTGAAAGGCCCCGTGAGCATGAGTTCACGGGGCCTTTTTGCGATCAGGCCGCTACAGTGGGCAGGCGCCCTTCAAGCATCAGGCCCATGCGATTGAGCGCGTGGACAAGGCTGATCAGATTCGCGTAAGTGACCTGATGCACGGCGGCCCAGGCAGGGCGGTTGATCAGAAAGCCCCCATTCGCCGTTCGCTCAATCATCGTTCGCACAATCTGATTCGACCGGCTGCGATGGATCAGCGTCAACGCGTCGTCCGACCTTTCAATGGTGAACATGCCCTGGCGGAACAGCAGCTGATTGATTTGCTCAGACGATCGTTGAATGACCGGAGTCGGCATCTGCAAGCTGATGTCGGCATACAGGGTGTCGAAATCACCGCGCATTTGAGCGCCGGCCTCCGAAACATCACGGCCGACCTCGATGCCATGGTCGATGCCCAGGTGCATAGGCTGGTCTGGGCCCACTTCTTCGATGCGTAGACCGATACCTCCCTCCGTTTCGCTGATGCCGGCCATGCCCCTGAATGTGTTTGTACTCTCCTGGTCGGTGAGCGCCAGCCATTTTCCGCCGCCATTGCGGGCTTGAGTGGCCTGCATGATGGTATGGGTGAGGTAGGTCTTGACGGATTGTCGTGAGATGGCACGGAAGTTTGAATCTGTGTAGCGATAACTCGCCAGGCAATCGGTGGCCTGGATTCGAATGCCGTTCTGCTGGGCCGCTTTGACGACTTCAAGGGGGGTGTACTGTCCGGCAGGATCACCTGGCAGTTTCTGCAGGTATTTCTCCAGCATCCCATGCATGTCCCCGGTTTCGGCGAACTCGTTCAGGTCGACTTGATTGAAGTCGTTGAGCAGGCGATGCATGTAGATCGTCTTGACGCCTTGTTTCGCCAGCGTCTGCATGTTTTCGATCAGGAACCGCATGCTGGCAATGCGATCCTGACTTTCACCGACGACAAGGCCGGGCGCAGTGTTGAAAATGTTCTCGATGAGTTCCGTCACGGTGGTGGAGGGTGTGATCACGGGCTGCACCGGCCGGGCGGGCAACGAGGCAAAAAAGTCCTCCGGGGTCTGGAATACGATTGCATCCCTGATCAGCACCGCTCGACGCCCAGCGACATACTCTTCGTAGGGGGAGACTCCTCTGATGAACCCGTTAGGCATGGCCACGACTTTTATATGGGTTTCCGGCTTTCCCAAGGCCAGGAAGTTCAGCGAACGTCCATTGGGTGCATCGTATCGCGTCAAATGACTGAAAAAATCAGACCTTGGCCGGGCGTGAGTCGTCGGCCTGGAAGGACCGGGTACGGGCGCAGGCTTGCTGAGGCCTTTGCCGCCGCCTTTCAATCCGGCTGAGGGTGCCAACTCCCATTCGCCCTCGTCATTCAGGCGCACGGGAATCGATCCCGTGGACGCCTGCGGATGACTGGGGTCGATGATCGCCCACGTACCGCCACCGTTGATGTCGGCTTCGTAGCGCACGTAATAAGCCTGATCGTTCATCATGATGGCGGTGGAAGGGTTTGAGTCCAGCGTATAGATACCCTGGAATTTTCCGCTCGTGGCCATCGGGTAGTTTTCGAGGATTTCATTGCTTTGGTAGTGCTCCGGCACTTCAAAAGCTTCGGCGGTTTCCTCGGGCAGGGTCGGCAACACACCCGGTTGCAGAGGCCCTTCCTCTGACTCTCCGGGCGCCAGAGGGTCTTGCGTGACGACGCTTTCTTCCGGATTGAGGGTCTTGTTCAAATCCGCCATCTCGGTCGCTTCAGCCGCCTCGGCCGCAGCCCCGACGTCTTCCAATACGTTGACTTCCTTGAGCAGCGGAATGTTGAACAGCGCATTGATGCCATCGAGCACCGCGCCAATGACGCCGGCCTTGCGCTGCGCCGCCGTTTTGCCATTCACCGCCTTGTCGATGTTCAAACCCATCGCGGCGAGGCTGGCACCGATCACCGGCAGCGCGATTGGCCAGCCCATCATCGCCAAGGGACCAAAAACATGCAGACCGGCACTCAGGTAACCCAGCCAGAGCTGTTTGCGCATTTGTCCGTGGGTCACCAGCGTCAGGTCCGCCTCTTCCAGCATCGTGCTCTGGACTGCCCGGCTCTGCCAGGCGAAGGCATCGCCACTGATGGTGATGTTTTTCTGATTGATCAGGTGATGGTCGTATTTTCCCCAGGTGCCGACCAGCTGGTTCATCAGCGGAGTGATGTTGTCATGGACTTCCTTGCGAACCGACAGCGGGAAATGGGTCATGAACTCGGTGCGCGGCTGCGCCTCATTCATTTGCAGCAACATCCACCAGTGCATGTCCGTTTGTGTGGGATGCACGTGGAAGGCCTGTGCGGCGCCGGGAACATAAGTGATCTGTCGGCCGTTGCGGTCAACGATGCGCAGAATATCGGTGGCGACGTGCCCTGCGACATCCAGGGCGCAGACACGAAGATCCGCAGGCGCCGTGGTTTGGGATTGCAGCGTCGCCAGGGTAATCGGCCAGGCTGCGTCAGCGACAACGGCCCTTACGACGGTCTGGAAATCGTCCTCTTCCAGCTGACCGTTTTGCCGCGCCTCGACCGCTTTGCTGAGGTAGCTGGATTTGGCCAGGGTCCGGAAGTCATCGAAATGCGTGGTCCAGAAAGCGTTCAGCTTATTCAGGTAGCGTTCACTGAGGTTCATCTCCCACAGGTCTGTGAGGACCTTGCTGGGGTACATCCGCACCTCGTTGGTTTCATTGAAAATGCTGGCGTTTGCGTCTTCAGTGTAAAACCCGCCGTTACTGTTCAGTTCGAGGGCGTCGTCTTGATCGGTCACGCGATATCCCTGGATCACCAGTTGCGTCAGGGTCAGTGATTCACAGGGCTTGGGGGCGTGTTCCCAACTCAGAAAGGCCTTGGTGCTGCTGGCTGAGACGTTATCGAACCGATGCCACCAGACCTGGTCAGGGTCCTTGTCGGTGATGCCGTGTTTTTTCAGGATTTCACTGGCGACCGCGTGGGCTTCTTCCTTCAACCCCGGACAGGCTGTGACAACGACGGGGGCAATCGTTTTCAGCTGCTCCCTGTCGGCAGCATTGGGTAACGCTTCAGTACTTTGATCGGCAGGCATGATCTCGCTCCTTGAGAAATGGGCCGTGAGGATGACCCGTTTGCTCAAGGCAAGTGCACTACATAGTTATGCCCACATGCCTTTCGTGACCGTGTAGGGTCAGCGCCGTGCCACATCCGAAAAGTAGAACTTGTCGAGGGTATGCCGTGATTCGGTGTATTCGAATTGGCGACCGTCCTGCAGGAACGTCTGGTTGCTGACCACGATCACATGGCTCTGGCCGTCGAGGTCCAGGTGGTGTTGGTCGTCCTTGCTTCGAGGTACCGCTTCGATGGTGCGCTGGGCGTAGGCGATTTGCAGCTGCAGGGTCTGTTCGATGAAGGCATAGATCGACTGCTCGGCGATGTCGCGGTTCAGGCCGGGAATCACGTCGCTGACGAAATGGTTGATGTCGAGGATCACGCGTTTGCCGTCAATCCGCCGCACGCGCTTGATCCGCGTGATCAGGCTGCCTTCTTCAGCCTTGATGTGGTCGAGCAGCGGGCCTTCGAGGGGGATTTGGGTGAATTCGACCACCTCGGTGCTGACGTCATTGCCCAGTCGCGGATAGGTCTCCTGGAAGCTGACGATGCCGCCCAACTGGAATTCGATCGGGTTGGTCGACAACACGAAAGTGCCTTTACCGTGGACTTTCTGCGCGAAACCGCGCTCCTGCAATTGCTCGATGGCCTTGCGCACGGTGCCGCGGCTGGCCTGATAGGTGTCCATCAATTCGGTTTCGGAAGGCAACCGGGCGCCGCGTTCCAGACGTTCGGTCGTGATGCTGGCAAGCAGATCGCTGTAGATCTGGTTGTATTTACTCATGGGGATGGCTCTGTGCCGCGATGTACTCAAGGTTTCGAACCTTAAGGGCAGGGTAGGGGTTTGTCCATGCGGCTTTGGGTTTCATCGTTTCGGGAGGTAGGAAAAGTCGCCGATTGACGGGGTCGTAGTAAACAAAATCAAACTCGTCTGTACGAGTTGTTGCTTTAACTCGTACAGACGAGTACTTTTCGCTTCGGCGTGCTGCCAAAAACAAAAAACTACAGCGGAAGAAAAGCATGAGCCACGACTATCCGAACATCGCCAGCGAGCTGCTGCAAAGCCTCGGTGGGAGCGACAACCTCGAGCAGGCCGCGCACTGCGTCACACGTCTGCGCCTGGCCCTCAAGGACCCGAGCCTGGTCGACAGCGCCACGCTGAATCAGATTGACCTGGTGAAAGGCTCATTCTTCACCGGTGGTCTGTTCCAGGTGGTCATCGGCCCCGGCGAGGTTGAAAAGGTGTACGCCGAACTGCGCCGTCAAACCGGTCTAGCCGCCTCAACCATCGCCGACGTTAAACAAAAAAGCGCCGACAAGATAAACGCGATGCAGCGTCTTGTGCGGGTGTTTTCCGACGTGTTCATGCCGATCCTGCCGGCGTTGATCATTGCGGGGCTGTTGATGGGCATCAACAACCTGATCGGCGCCAAGGGGATGTTCATCGAAGGCCAGACCCTGCTGGATGCCTACCCGAAACTCGACGGGCTCTGGAGCCTGATCAACCTGATGGCCAACACCTCGTTTGTGTTCTTGCCGGCACTGGTGGGCTGGTCGGCGGCCAAGCGGTTCGGTGGCAGCGAAATCCTCGGCATCGTGCTCGGCCTGATGCTGGTTCACCCAGACCTGCTCAACGCCTGGAACTACGGCAAAGCGGTGGCCGGGCTGGACGGGCAAAGCCTGCCGTACTTTGACATTCTCGGGTTGTTCCAGATCGAGAAGGTCGGTTACCAGGGCCAAATCCTGCCGATCCTGCTGGCGGCCTATGTCATGAGCGTCATCGAAAAATGGCTGCGGGCGCGGGTGCCGAACGCCGTGCAATTGCTGGTGGTGCCGATTACCACCATCGTGGTCACCGGCGTGTTGGCACTGGCCGTGATCGGCCCGGTGACCCGGCATCTGGGGATTCTCATCACCGAAGGCGTGGTCATGCTGTTTGACCTCGCGCCGATGGTCGGCGGGGCGATTTTCGGGCTGCTCTACGCGCCGCTGGTGATCACCGGCATGCACCACATGTTCCTCGCGGTCGACTTGCAACTGATCTCCACCCAGGGCGGCACGTTCATCTGGCCGATGATCGTCATGTCCAACCTCGCCCAGGGCAGCGCGGCACTGGCGGTGTTCTACATGACCCGAAGTGTCCGCGACAAAAGCATGGCCTCGACCTCGGCGATTTCCGCCTATTTCGGCATCACCGAACCGGCCATGTTCGGGGTCAACCTGCGCTACAAGTTTCCGTTCTATGCGGCCCTTTGCGGCTCGGCCCTGGGTTGCATCTTCCTGTCGCTGAACAAGGTCCAGGCCTCGGCCATCGGTGTGGGTGGCTTGCCCGGTTTCATCTCGATCATTCCGCAGTTCATTCCGATGTTTGTGATTGGAATGGTGATTGCGATGGTCGTGCCGTTTGTTCTGACCTGTGGGTTGAGCATGAAGATTATCCGGCCAGGGTATCGGGTTGCCTGACAGACCGGATTCCCGAGCAAGGCCTGGACAAAATTATTGAAGGAATAGCGCCATGCAAGACTGGCAACGTTCGGTGATCTATCAGATCTACCCGAAGAGTTTTCACAGCCACGCCGGCAACCCCACGGGGGATTTGCTCGGCGTCGTGGCCAAGCTCGATTACCTGCACTGGCTGGGTGTCGACTGCCTGTGGATCACGCCGTTCCTGCGTTCGCCCCAGCGCGACAACGGTTACGACATCAGCGATTACTACGCCATCGACCCGAGCTACGGGACCATGGCCGATTGTGAGTTGCTGATTGCCGAGGCGGGCAAGCGCGGGATCAAGCTGATGCTCGATATCGTGGTCAACCACACCTCGATCGAACACGCCTGGTTCCAGCAGGCCCGTAGCAGCCTCGACAACCCGTACCGCGACTTTTACATCTGGCGCGATCAGCCCAACAACTGGGAATCCAAGTTCGGTGGTTCGGCCTGGGAATACGAAGCGCAGACCGGTCAGTACTTCCTGCACCTGTTCGATCACACCCAGGCCGACCTGAATTGGGACAACCCGAACGTACGCGCCGAAGTCTTCAAGATGATGCGTTTCTGGCGCGATAAAGGCGTGGGCGGTTTCCGTCTGGATGTGATCAACCTGATCTCCAAACCAGCGGACTTTCCAGAAGACAACACCGACGGTCGACGCTTCTACACCGACGGCCCGAACGTGCATGAATACTTGCAGCAAATGCACCGCGAAGTCTTCGAAGGTCACGACCTGATCAACGTCGGCGAGATGTCGTCCACCAGCCTGGAACACTGCATTCGCTACTCGAAGCCAGAGTCGAAAGAACTGTCGATGACCTTCAACTTTCATCACCTGAAGGTCGATTACCCGAACCTGCAGAAGTGGATTCGCGCCGACTTCGACTTCCTCGAACTCAAGCGCATTCTCTCGGACTGGCAGACCGGCATGCAGGCCGGCGGTGGCTGGAACGCGTTGTTCTGGTGTAACCACGACCAGCCACGGGTGGTGTCGCGTTTCGGCAACGACGGCGAGTTTCGGGTGATCTCGGCGAAGATGCTCGGCACCGCGCTGCACTTCCTTCAGGGCACACCGTTTGTGTATCAGGGCGAAGAACTGGGCATGACCAATCCGGGGTTTGATCACATCGATCAGTACCGCGATGTCGAGACGCTGAACATCTTCCGCCTCAAGCGGGAGGCCGGTGCGAGCGACGCGGACAACATGGCGGCGATCATGCAGAAATCCCGGGACAACGGCCGTACGCCGATGCACTGGAACACCGAGCCGAACGCAGGATTCAGCGCCGCAGAACCCTGGATTGGCGTGCCGGCCAACGCGACGCAGATCAACGTCGCCACCCAGCTCGAAGACCCGGACTCCGTGCTGCATCACTACCGTCAGTTGATTGCCCTGCGCCGTAGCGAAGCGCTGATTTCCGATGGCGTCTATCGGCAATTGTTGCCGGAGCACCCGCAAATCTGGGCGTATGTGCGTGAAGGTCAAGGCGAGCGTTTGCTGGTACTGAACAACTTCTATGGCACGCCGTGCGACGTCGAGCTGCCCGATGACGTGATCAGCGAAGCCATGACTCAACGCCTGGTCATCAGCAATTACCCGAACTGTCCGCCGCGAAACCGGCAGATTTCTTTAAGGCCCTATGAGTCGTTCGTTTTGCACCTGACCGACTGATCGACCACTAAAAACACCGACTTTAAAAAACACGCAGAACGCTGCGCGGGGGAGTTTTGCGCGCCGAATTTGCGGAACAACACAATAAAAATAATGGGGTGGTTCTTGAAAACAACACTAAATCGCAGCCTTGCTGCCGCGAGCTTATGCCTGGCGTTGCCGTTGTCAGCGCAGGCCCTGGAGTTCGGCGGCTACGTGCGCAGCGGCGTCGGGACATCGGTCAACAGTGGAAAACAACAGTGTTTCCAACTGCCCGGCGCGCAGACCAAATACCGCTTGGGCAACGAGTGTGAGCAGTACGGTGAGCTTGAACTTCGCCAGGACCTGTACAGCCTGGACGATGGTTCGGTGCTGAGCGTCGACGGCATGGCTTCTCTGTATAACCAGTACGACAAGGACCTGACGTTCAATGGCGACAATGGCTCGGTGCGCATGCCGCAGTTGTACGCGCAGTGGTCGAACATGCCGAGCCTCAACGGCGGTTCGCTGTGGGCCGGTCGGCGTTACTACAAGCGAAACGACATCCACATCTCCGACTTCTACTACTGGAACCAGAGCGCCACGGGCGGTGGTATCGAGGATGTGCTGATCGGCGATCTGAAATACAGCTATGCCTTCTCGCGCAAGGACAACCTGTATCAGAAGGACTACATCAACCGTCACGATTTCAACGTCGCCGGTTTCCGCACCAACCCCGGTGGTGAACTGGAACTCGGACTGAGCTACATCGACAAACCCGACAGCCGCGACGCACACCGCGGCTGGGCAATCACCGCACAGCATGTGCAAAAAGGTTTTCTGGGCGGCAAGAACAAACTGGCCTTCCAGTACGGCGAAGGCCCCGGCACCGGGCTGGGCTATACCGGCAACGTAAAGCTGGACGACAGCAACAAAAGCTACCGGGTGGTGGAGTTCTTCGACTGGCAAGTGACGCCACGGTTTGGCGGACAAGTCGAGGCGGTTTACCAGAAGGACATTCGCCCGGACGGGGCCGATCAGAACTGGATTTCCCTGGGAATTCGTCCGGCGTACGCGATCACCGAGCAGTTCAAACTGGTGACCGAACTGGGCCACGATCAGGTCGAAGCTGCGGGCGGCACGCGCAAGCTGAGCAAGTTCACCTTCGCCCCGACATGGTCGCCCAAAGGTCCGGAATTCTGGGCGCGGCCCGAAGTGCGTCTGTATTACACCTATGCCAGCTGGAACGAGGCGGCCAAACGGGCAGCCAATGAACTGGCGGCGGGCTCGGCATTGTCCGATACCGGCGCCTTCGGCACGGCGCGGCACGGTGCGAATGTCGGATTGCAGGTCGAGTATTGGTGGAAATAAGCGATGCTGTCGGAGCCTCGCGCTCCATCGGCACTTCAAAGAACAAAACAGCAGGTGACGTCATGGCCACACCCCAACAATTGCAACTGCACGCCCCCCTGTCAGGCGTATTGGTGCCGCTGGACCTCGTGCCCGACCCGGTGTTTTCCAGCCGGGTCATCGGCGACGGGCTGTGCATCGACCCGACTTCAACGACCTTGTGCGCGCCGCTGGCCGGGGTTGTCAGCAATGTGCAGGCCAGTGGGCATGCCGTCAGCATCACTGACGAAAAGGGTGTGCAGGTGTTGATGCACATCGGCCTCGACACGGTGAACCTGGCCGGAAACGGGTTTACGCGGCTGGTGGAGGAAGGCCAGCAGGTTGACGTTGGGCAGGCGCTGATCGAGTTCGATGCCGATTTTGTTGCATTGAATGCCCGCAGCCTGCTGACGTTGATGCTGGTGGTCAGTGGAGAACCGTTCACCTGGCTGGCGCCGGAAACGGGTCTGGTAGACAGTGGCCAGCCGCTGCTGAGCCTGAACCTTGTCGAGCAGACAAGCGATACGCCGCTAACCGAAGCGGAAGAAGCGCTGTTTTCAAAACCGGTGACGCTGGCCAACCTCAACGGCTTGCACGCCCGTCCAGCCGCGGTATTCGCCCAGGCGGCAAAAGCTTTTTCGGCGAGCATCTACCTGCATAAAAAGCAGGAGACTGCGAACGCGAAATCCCTGGTGGCGATCATGGCGTTGCAGACGGCGCAAGGTGATGTCATGCAAGTCAGCGCGGCCGGTCCGGATGCGGAAGCGGCGATCAAGACGCTGGCCGAACTGCTGCTGACTGGATGCGGTGAAGTGGTCGCGGGTCCGATGCAGGTTGAGGTGAATGCGGTCGAGGCTTCATCGCTGACGGTGCTGCGCGGGGTTTGTGCATCACCCGGGTCGGCGTTTGGCCATGTGGTACAGATCGTCGAACAAAACCTGGAAGTGAATGAACTCGGCTCAACACCGCAGGTGGAACGCGATCATCTGTCCCGTGCCCTGGCCGAAGCACTGGTGGCCCTGCAACAGCTGCGTGACAACGCCAAGAGCGACGCGCAGGCCGACATTTTCAAGGCGCATCAGGAGCTGCTCGAAGATCCTGGTCTGCTGGAAGTGGCTCACGTGCTGATCGATGAAGGCAAAAGCGCCGGGTTTGCGTGGCGCTCGGCCACCGAGTCAGCAGCCACCTTGTTCAAGAGCCTGGGTAACGCCCTGCTCGCGGAGCGGGCTGCGGACCTCGCCGATGTGAGCCAGCGGGTGCTCAAGCAGATCCTCGGCGTACGGGATCAGGTGATGGAGCTGCCTGAAGGCGCGATCCTGATCGCCGAACAACTGACGCCGTCGCAGACCGCCGGGCTCGATACCCGCAAGGTACTGGGTTTCGCCACGGTGGGTGGCGGTGCCACCAGCCACGTCGCGATCCTCGCCCGGGCGTTCGGTTTGCCGGCGATCTGCGGACTGCCGGTACAAGTGCTGGCGCTGGTCAATGGAACCCAGGTGTTGCTCGATGCCGACAAGGGCGAATTGCAGCTGGATCCGGATCTGCAGGCCATCGAACAGCTGCAAGCCAAGCGCCAGCTTCAACAGCAACTCCGGCAGCATGAGTTGGCGCACGCAACACTGGCCGCCTGCACCCGCGACGGTCACCATTTTGAAGTGACGGCCAACATCGCTTCGCTGGCGGAAGCCGAGCAGGCCATGGCACTGGGAGGCGAGGGCGTCGGTTTGCTCCGTTCGGAGTTTCTCTATCTGGATCGCAACCATGCGCCGAGCCATGACGAGCAGGCGTCTACTTACAACGCCATCGCCAAAGTACTCGGGCCGACGCGCAATCTGGTGGTGCGCACCCTGGACGTCGGCGGTGACAAACCGCTGGCCTACGTGCCGATGGACAGCGAAACCAACCCCTTCCTCGGCATGCGCGGGATTCGTTTGTGCCTGGAGCGCCCGCAGCTGTTGCGCGATCAGTTCAAGGCCATCCTTGGCAGTGCCGGGCTCGCTCGCCTGCACATCATGCTGCCGATGGTTACGCAGCTGTCGGAGTTGCGCCTGGCTCGGCAACTGCTCGAAGAAGAGGCGCTGGTTTTGGGCCTCACGGAACTGCCCAAGCTGGGCATCATGATCGAAGTGCCGGCGGCGGCACTGATGGCGGACCTGTTTGCACCCGAGGTGGATTTCTTTTCCATTGGCACCAACGACCTCACGCAATACACCCTGGCCATGGACCGCGATCACCCGCGGCTGGCCAGTCAGGCCGACAGCTTTCATCCTGCGGTGCTGCGCTTGATTGCCAGCACCGTAAAGGCCGCGCACGCCCACGGCAAATGGGTCGGTGTGTGCGGCGCCATGGCCTCCGAGACGCTGGCCGTTCCGCTGTTGCTGGGGCTCGGGGTGGATGAACTGTCGGTGAGTGTGCCGTTGATTCCGTCGATCAAGGCAGCGGTTCGTGAGCTGGACCTGATGGACTGTCAGGCCATCGCCCAGCAAGTGCTGGGCCTGGAAAGTGCCGGACAGGTACGCGAGGCATTGCGCCTGTATCACGAGGCGACGGTCGATACTTCACTGGTTCTGGAGAACTGAACATGTTCGAGAAAATGCAGCGGGCGTTCTGGAAAGCGTTGACGCCGGATCTGGTGGCGGAGGAGCTGAAGGCAGTTGTTCAGCCGGTGTCCGGGTTGCCAGCGAATGTCGTGGACGCACTGGGTGGTGTGGATAACCTCAAGTCTCAGCAGCCTGTAGCGTTGACCCGGGTCCGGGTGGCGTTGCGGGATGTGGCGCGGATGGATCGGCAGGCATTGAGTGTGGCAGGTGTGCCGGGCGTCATGATGCTGGATGACGGGGTGGTGCATCTGATTACCGGCCTGCAGCCATAACCGATTCCCTTCCGGGGGATGTGCGGCCCTCGGTCGCCCTTACTGTTTCTCATCCGCAGGTGTATCGTATTCGCCTTTTACAGGCCCTCGGGCCTGTCGCTGATACGTGAGGTAGTTGAGTTCATGTCCTTTACCCGTCGCCAAATCCTCGGTGGCCTGGCCGGTCTTGTTGTCGTTGGTGTCGGAGCGGGGGGCGCGTCGCGGTACTGGCTGGGCAAGATGGCTGATGCTGACGCCGGTCATGACTATGAGCTGATCGCCGCACCGCTGGACGTCGAACTGGTCGCCGGGCACAAGACCGAAGCCTGGGCGTTCGGCCCTTCGGCACCGGGCACCGAGTTGCGGGTTCGTCAGGGTGAATGGTTGCGGGTGCGTTTCATCAACCATCTGCCGGTGGCGACCACCATTCACTGGCACGGCATCCGCCTGCCGCTGGAAATGGACGGTGTCCCGTACGTTTCGCAATTGCCGGTGCTGCCTGGGGAGTACTTCGACTACAAATTCCGTGTGCCAGACGCGGGCAGTTACTGGTATCACCCGCACGTGAACAGCAGCGAAGAGCTCGGCCGCGGCCTCGTCGGCCCGCTGATCGTCGAAGAGCGTGAGCCCACCGGTTTCAAATACGAAAAAACCCTGAGCCTCAAGAGCTGGCACGTCGATGAAGAGGGGGCTTTCGTGGCCTTCAGCATTCCTCGCGAAGCCGCCCGGGGTGGCACGGCGGGACGGCTGTCGACCATCAACGGTGTCTCGCAAGCGGTGATCGACTTGCCCGCCGGGCAAATCACCCGCGTGCGCCTGCTCAACCTCGATAACACCCTGACCTATCGCCTCAATATTCCTGGCGTCGAAGCGCAGATCTACGCGCTGGATGGCAATCCGGTGGAGCCGCGGCCCATGGGCAAGGAGTACTGGCTCGGCCCGGGCATGCGTATCTGCCTGGCGATCAAGGCGCCGCCCGCCGGTGAAGAACTGTCCCTGCGCAACGGCCCGGTTCGCCTGGGCACGTTGCGCTCGGTGGCCAACACCGGTGCACCCACCGAATGGCCCGCTGCCCTGCCGGCCAACCCGGTGGCCGAGCCCGACCTGGCCAATGCCGAGAAACTCAACTTCAATTTCGAATGGGTGGGATCGGTGTCGGTCAACGTCGACAACGGCAAGCCGCCGAGCCTGTGGCAGATTAACGGCAAGGCCTGGGACATCACGGACAAGACCTGCGCCGACCGCCCGATTGCCAAGCTCGAAAAGGGCAAGAGCTACATTTTCGAATTGAAGAACATGACTCAGTATCAGCATCCGATTCACCTGCACGGCATGAGCTTCAAAGTCATCGCCTCGAACCGGCACAAGGTGATCCCGTACTTCACCGACACCTACCTGTTGGGCAAGAACGAGCGCGCACGAGTGGCGCTGGTGGCGGATAACCCCGGCGTGTGGATGTTCCATTGCCATGTGATCGATCACATGGAAACCGGCCTGATGGCCGCTATCGAGGTGGCCTGATGCGTCAGATACGTCCCGCCGCGATCATCGACCGCAGCCGTGACCGCGACTTTATGCGCGAAGCCCTGGCCCTGGCCGCACAAGGCGCGGCGCTGGGTGAGGTGCCCGTGGGCGCCGTGTTGGTGCAGGACGGCGAGATCATCGGTCGCGGATTCAATTGCCCGATCAGCGGCAACGACCCGAGTGCCCACGCCGAAATGGTCGCAATCCGCGCCGCAGCCTTGGCCGCCAGCAACTATCGTCTGCCGGGCAGCACGCTGTACGTAACCCTTGAACCGTGCAGCATGTGCGCAGGGCTGATCGTGCATTCACGGATTGCGCGGGTGGTGTATGGCGCGCTGGAGCCCAAGGCCGGGATTGTGCAGAGTCAGGGGCAGTTTTTTACCCAGGGCTTCTTGAACCACCGGGTATTGTTTGAAGGCGGGGTGTTGGCGGAGGAATGCGGGGCGGTACTCAGCGAGTTTTTCAAGGCTAGACGCGCAAAGCCCACGGAATAAACACAAAGCCCAATGTAGGAGTGAGCCTGCTCGCGATGGCGGTCTGGCAGTCAATATTGATGTGACTGTTAGACCGCCATCG
>NZ_JASCOM010000126.1:0-17594 GCF_029959925.1 Pseudomonas sp. PS02303 | reverse complement strand
CGATAGCGGTCTGTCAGTCGATATTGATTTCGACTGACAGACCGCTATCGCGAGCGGCTCACTCCTGCATTTGTTTTGTGTGAAGCCAAAGTTTTATGTCAGTTGTTAGGGTGCCGTTTCTAATTTTTCTCCCTACTTTGTGCCTGAGCCCGACACTTTCGCGGGCAGTTCCTCAAACCTTCTGCGCGTGAGGTGCACCATGGCCAAAGTTATTTTGAAGAAAAAAATCGACGCTTCGACTACTGCTCTGGGCGACGTCAAATCCTATGCCCGCAAGATCTGGCTGGCAGGCCTGGGGGCCTACACCAAGGTCGGCCAAGAGGGCAGCGAGTACTTTCAAGAGTTGATCAAGGCTGGTCAAACTGTTGAAACCAAAGGTAAAAAAGTAGTTGCCGAGAAACTTGAAGCGGCTAACACAGAGATTGAAGAAGCCAAGAGTGAAGTGAGCACTTTCAAAGGCAAGGTCGAAGTTCAACTCGACAAGGTCGAGAAGGCTTTTGACTCGCGTGTCGCAAGTGCCTTGAATCGTATCGGCATTCCGTCTAAACATGACGTTGAGACACTCTCTGCTAAGCTCGATGAGCTGACGGCATTGCTCGAACGCGTCGCGCGTAAATCTTAAGGAGAACGGGATGGCTGGTAAAAAGAACACCGAAAAAGAAGGCAGCTCGTGGATCGGGAAAGTCGAAGACTACTCCCGCAAAATCTGGCTTGCTGGTTTAGGCGTGTACTCGAAGATCGACACTGACGGCAGCAAGCTCTTCGATACATTGGTTAAAGACGGCGAGAAAGCCGAGAAGCTCACCAAGAGCGCTGTCGGCAAGAAAGTCGATGCCGCCAAGGACTCCGCTTCGTCGGCCAAGTCGCGCATCAGCGGCGTGAAAGATCGTGCACTGGGCAAGTGGGATGAGCTGGAAGGGGCTTTTGACAAGCGCCTGAACAGCGCCATTTCGCGCCTGGGTGTACCGAGCCGCAATGAAGTGAAAGCGCTGCACAGCAAGGTCGACACCCTGACCAAGCAGATCGAGAAACTCACCGGCGCCAAGGTTGCACCTGTTGCGGCGAAAACCGCAGCGGCCAAACCTGCTGCTAAACCAGCCGCCAAAAGCGCTGCCAAGCCACTGGTAAAAGCGGCTGCCAAACCGGTCGCCAAAGCCGCGTCGAAAGTCGCATCCGCCGCCAAGTCCGCTACCAAAACTGCCGCCGCCAAACCTGCAGCAGCCAAGACAGCGGTCAAATCGGTTGCTGCCAAAGCCGCCGCCAAACCAGCAGCAAAACCGGCTGCCAAAACTGCAGCGGCCAAACCGGCAGCCAAACCAGCGGCAAAACCTGCCGCAGCGAAGAAGCCAGCAGTGAAGAAACCGGCCACGCCTAAGGCTGCCGCGCCAAAACCAGCAGTGGCTGCCGCCAAACCGGCGACCCCGGTCAGCACGTCGAACTCCGCTGCTGCACCGACCCCTGCTGTAACCCCGACTGTCGCGCCAGCTCCATCGACGCCAACCAGTCAGTCCTGATTTTTCAGGGCTCAAGAAAACGCCCGGCCTGCAAAGGTCGGGCGTTTTTGTTTGTGCGCGATTTCATATACACCGCAGAACCCTTGTGGGAGTGAGCCTGCTCGCGATTGCGGTGTGTCATTCAACATTGATATTGGCTGACCCGGCGACATCGCGAGCAGACTCGCTCCCACAGTGAAATGTGTTTATCCAGTGAAAGGGCTACTCGTGTTCTTCGAGGTATTGCAGGGCCAGGTGCTCGGTCGCCACTTTGATCGGCGGCAGCAAATGCGGCGCCACCAGCATCATGATCTGATACACCACCAACCTGACTTCACCCTCGCGATCAAGAATCCGCTGATAGTCCAGTGAGAACAGCAGCGTCATGGTGATCTGCTCCACCAACTGCCCCAGCGCTTGAGTGTCACTGACCAACTGCCCTTGCGCCTTCAATCGCGCCAGCAACGAAGCCAGCGTGCGCTTCAGTGCATTGAGCAGATTGCGGATGCCCTTGGCCAGTTTCGGCAGGCGCCCGGCCAGGTTTGACAGGTCCTGGAACAGAAACCGGTAATGGGCCAGCCGCTCGACGATCAAGTGCAGGAACAGCCAGTAATCCTCCGGTGCCAGCTCCACGTCGGCCGGAGGATCAAGCAGTGGCGCAAGCTCGGCCTGGAAACGCTCGAACAAGCCGAGAATCAACGGTTCCTTGCCGTGGAAGTGGTAGTAGAGGTTGCCCGGGCTGATGCCCATTTCGTTGGCAACTTCCATGGTGGAAACGTTCGGTTCACCCTTCTGATTGAACAATTGCAGGGCACATTCGAGGATCCGGTCGCGGGTTTTCATCCAGTCTTCTTAATGGTCGGGTCATGCCACGGCAGGCGTGTGCCGTGGTTCGTTGTCAGTCAGCGCACACGCACGTAAGTACCGGGTGCCGCCTCCATCGGTGGATAGTTCTGGTTGCCGAGGGCCATGTGGGTTTCTTTTTGCGCGCCCGAGCGTTCCTGAATCCAGCTCAGCCATTGGGTCCACCAACTGCCGTCGACTTGCTTGGCGTCGTAATACCACGCCCGTGGGTCGCTGCTCAGTTTCGCGCTCTCGACGAAGTTGGCCTTCGGGTTGCTCGGCGGGTTGAGGATGCTCTGCACATGACCGCTGTTGGACAGGACGAAACGTCGCTCGCCACCCAGCAGCAGCGTTGAGCGATACACCGCGTCCCACGGCGTGATGTGGTCGTTGATGCCGGCCACGCTGAAGCTGTCGACCGTGACTTTCTGCAAGTCGATCGGCGTGCCGCACACTTCAAGGCCGCCCGGATGACTCAGTGGGTTGTGCTTGAAGAAGTCCAGCAGGTCGCCATGCAAGGCTGCCGGCAACCGGGTGTTGTCGTTGTTCCAGTAGAGGATGTCGAACGCTGGAGGCTCCTTGCCCAACAGGTAGTTATTGACGAAGTAACTCCAGATCAAATCGTTGGGACGCATCCAGGCAAAGACCTTGGCCATGTCGCGCCCGTCCAGCACACCTTTCTGATAGGAGCGACGCTTCGCCGCTTCCAGGGTCTGTTCGTCAGCGAAAAGCGTCGCCGGAGAGTCCATCTGACTGTCGAGCAGGCTCACCAGATACGTCGCGCTGGATACCCGCCGCAGTTGTCGCTTGGCCTGCAAGTGGCCTTGCAGCGCGGCGATGGTCAGCCCACCGGCGCAAGCGCCCATCAAGTTCACTTCGCGAGCGCCGGTGATTGCCCGGCAAACGTTCATCGCTTCTTCAACCGCTTCGACGTAGGTCGACAGACCCCATTCGCGATGGCGCACATCCGGATTGCGCCAGCTGATCATGAAGGTCTGCAGGCCGTTTTTCAGGGCGAACTGGACGAAGCTGTTATGCGGGCTCAGGTCGAAAATGTAGTACTTGTTGATCTGCGGCGGCACCACCAGCAGCGGTTTGGAATACTGCTTTTCGCTCATCGGCTTGTACTGGATCAGCTCCAGCAGCTCGTTGCGAAACACCACGGAACCCGTGGTGGTGGCGACCGTTTTACCGACCTCGAACGCTTGCTTGGTGACTTGTCTGGGCAGGCCGTCGTTGTGCAGGAAATCGTCGACCAGATGGCTGATGCCACGCACCAGGCTGTTACCGCCGGAATTGAAGATTTCCTTGATCGCCAGCGGATTGAGCAAGGTGTTGGACGGCGCCACGGCGTCATTGAGCAAGGCGAACGCAAAGTGGGCCCGAGCGCGATCGTCCGGGGTCATGTTGCTTTCGTCGATCCAGCTTTTAACTTCTTTCTGCCAGCTCAGGTAGGCCTGCAAGCTGCGGCGATAAAACGGGTTGAGGCTCCACGCCGGGTCGGCAAAACGACTGTCCTGCGGGTTGGTCGGGTGCAGGGTTTCCCCCAGCATGACGCGACCCAGTTGGCCGCCCAGTTTCAAGGCATGTCGAACGCTGTGCACCGGGTTACGCAAGCCATGGGCGGCAACGCTGCGCAGGGTCGAAAACAGATCCCGGCCACGCAGGCCGGTGATCGCACTCTGCGCGTTGATGAACGCGGCGGGAGTGGGCAAAAAGTCCCTCGCTGGTTTGTCGCGCATGTGTCAACACTCCTTCGTCTTTCAGGCCAAATACAAACACATCGAACCAGAACACCATAGACGCTGTTATGGGTTGTTGCGCGGTGCGGCGTCCTGCCGACCGACAATGGGCCGGTTAACCGCCCAATGGCGCGGGATGCGGATGCATCACGGCGCGCTGACGTTCCTCCTCGAGGAATTTCATGATGATCGGTGCCACCGCTTCGGCGCGGGTAATCAGGAACAGATGCCCGTCATCGATGATGTGCAACTGCGCATTGGGGATCCGCCAGGCCAGCATGCGCATGTTGATCAGCGGGATCAGTGGATCGTCGTCGCCGGCCAGTACCAGCGTCGGCTGGTTGATCTTGTGCAGCCAGTGAATACTGGTCCAGCCAAGCCCGGCGAACAGCTGCCAGTAGTAACCGAGTTTGCCCGCCGAACGGACCTTCGCCGCATGGCTGGCGGCCAGGGTCGGATCGCGACGGAAAGAGCCGCCGTAGATCATCGGCGCAATGCGGATCACGTGAGACGGCTGGATGTAGCGCCGCGGGCTGGCCATCATCCACAGAACTTTCGGTTTGCCCGGCACCATCACCGCGCCGGCCGCCGTGGCCGCCAGCACGAGTTTCTTGCAGCGCTCGGGATAGTCGTAGGCGAACTGCTGAGCGAGTGCGCCTCCCCAGGAAACGCCGATGACGTTGACTTGCCCGTAGTCGAGATAGTCGAGCATCCGCGCCGTGAGTTTCGCCAGGCCCGGAAAACGGTACGGCCGATTCGGCGTCGACGAACCGCCGACACCGGGAACGTCGAAGGCGATGACTTCCAGGTCCGGGTCCAGCGCTGCCACGAACGGAAACACCAGCTCCAGGTTGGCGCCGATGCCGTTGAAAATCAGCAAGGGCGTCAAGTGAGGCTTGCCGGGGCGTACCGCCGTGCGGAGGGTCTGGCCATCCAGGTCGACGGTACGGAATATGAACGGTTGCGGCATGCTTCAGGCCCTGTGGGTTAATTCATCCCCGGTCCCCCTGCAAGAGCGAAGCTTGCTCGCGAAGGCGTCAAGTCAGTCGACATCCATGTTGAATGAAAGACCGCTTTCGCGAGCAAGCTTCGCTCCTGCAGAGGGGCGCGGGGTGTGTCAGTTACCGCTCATGCACATAAGTGCCGGGTGCTGCTTCGCCCGCTGGATAGGCCTTGTTCCCCAGGCTCGCCGGGGACTTCTTCAGCTTGCCCGAACGCTCGGCCTGCCAGGCCTGCCAGTGCAGCCACCAGGAGTCAGTGTGCTTGGTGGAGTTCTCTTGCCAGTCTTCGGCTTTGACCGGCATTTCGGTGCTGGTCATGTAGCGCGATTTCGGATTGCCCGGCGGGTTCAGAATGCTCTGGATATGTCCGCTGCTGGACAGCACGAACTCGACCTTGCCGCCAAACAACTGCGCCGACTTGTAGCAGGACTTCCACGGCGTGATGTGGTCGTTGGTGCCGGCCAGGGAAAAGATGTCGGCCGTGACCTGCTTCAGGTCGATCGGCGTGCCGCACACTTCCAGTGCATCAGGACGGATCAGCGGGTTGTTTTTGAACATTTCGATCAGGTCGCCGTGGAATGCGGCGGGTAACCGGGTGGTGTCGTTGTTCCAGAACAGGATGTCGAATACCGGCGGCTCGTTGCCCAGCAGGTAGTTGTTGACCCAGTAGTTCCAGATCAGATCGTTGGGGCGCATCCAGGCGAAGACTTTCGCCATGTCGCGGCCTTCCAGCACACCGGCCTGATAGGAATGGCGCTTGGCGGCTTCGAGGGTCTGCTCGTCGACGAACAAGGCCACGTCGCTGTCCAGGGTCGTATCCAGCACGCTGACCAGCAGGGTGAGGGCGTTGACCTTCTTCTCGCCGATCGCGGCGTAGTGGCCCAGCAGCGCGGTGCAGGTGATGCCACCGGAGCAGGCGCCCAGCATGTTCACGTCTTTGCTGCCGGTGATCGCAGTAACCACGTCGACCGCTTCCTTGAGCGCTTCGATGTAGGTCGACAGACCCCACTCGCGCTGCTCCTTGGTCGGGTTGCGCCAGCTGACGATGAACGTCTGCACGTTGTTGCGCAGGCAGAAGCGCGCCAGGCTCTTGTCCGGGCTCAGGTCGAATACGTAGAACTTGTTGATCTGCGGCGGCACCACCAGCAGCGGACGCTCGTGCACCTGCTCGGTGATCGGGCGGTACTGGATCAATTCCAGCACGTCATTGCGGAACACCACCGCGCCTTCGGTCACGCCCAGGCTCTTGCCGACTTCGAACGCGCCCATGTTGACCTGGCTCGGCATGCCGCCGTTGTGTACCAGATCCTTGGCCAGGTGCGAGAGGCCGTCGAGCAGGCTTTTGCCGCCGGTCTCGAAGAACCGTTTGACCGCCGCCGGGTTGGCCGCACTGTTGGTCGGGGCCATGGCTTCGGTCATGAGGTTGATCACGAAATGCCCGCGACTGACGTCTTTGGGCGGCAGGTTGCTGTCGTCAATCCAGTCGTGGAGTTCCTTGCGCCACGCCAGGTAAGTTTGCAGATAACGTTTATAGAGCGGGTTCTGGCTCCAGGCCGGATCGGCGAAGCGACGGTCATCGCTGGTAGGTTGAAGTTCTGATTTGCCGAACAACACGTTCTTCAATTCAAGGCCGAAATGGGCGACATGCTTGGCACTGTGAATCGGTTGTTTGATGGCCTGCCTGAGCACCATTCGAGCAGAAGCCAGTAGATCCTTTCCACGCAGCCCAACGACAGGATTCAGCCCCAAGGTGTTTTCCGAGGCTTGATACTTCAAGTCATCGTTATTCTTGTTACTCATCTACGACGCTCCATTGTCCTGAGACGAGTACCTGGGTCCAGCTGTCATCACACAGCCAATGCCAGGTACTTATGCTCGGGTGACCGTTAATTCTGCATCGCTGCTTTTTACGGCAGAGAGCACTGCAGGGAACTTGCCAGCTCCATTGGTTACCCGAGTTTAATTTTTTTCGCAAGCGGGCCAATCATTGACCCAGGAGCGGAGCATTCAAACAGATGGAATTAGAAAATGCCCTCTAAAGAGCAAGAGGGCTGACCTAGAGCATCAGCTTGACGATGGATTCGTTCGGATCGCGGGTTTTTCCGGCGGCTTTGAGTTCGGCAAGATAATCGTTCCAGAGATCCTCTTGGCGCACGCCCAACTGGTACAGATATTCCCAGGTGAACAGGCCGCTGTCGTGTCCGTCGTCGAAGGTCAATTTCAGTGCGTACTGACCGGCCGGTTCTACCTTGGTCAGGCCTACGCCGATCTTGCCAAATTGCAGGATAGGTTTGCCGTGGCCCTGGACCTCGGCGGAAGGAGAGTGCACGCGAAGGAACTCGGCGGGCAGGTGATATTCCTCGCCGGACGCGTATTTCAGCGACAGGGTTTTCGAGGCTTTGTGCAGTTTGATATCGGTGGGAAGCATAGGAAGAGCCTCGGGCGGAAAGCTACAAGCTGCAAGCTTAACTCGATAAGCTTGACGCTTGTAGCTTGCAACTTGAGGCTTACAGAATGTAGCGGGACAGGTCTTCGTTCTGCGCCAATTCGCCGAGGTGACTGTTGACGTAATCGGCGTCGATCAGGATCGCCTTGTCGTCATGGGCGCTGGCCAGGTCGCCGGCGCTGAACGACACTTCTTCGAGCAAGCGTTCGAGCAAGGTGTGCAGGCGACGGGCACCGATGTTCTCGGTCTTCTCGTTGACCTGCCAGGCGATCTCGGCAATACGCTTGATGCCGTCCGGCTGGAACTCGATGACCAGGCCTTCGGTTTTCAGCAGGGCGCAATACTGCTCAGTGAGCGACGCATGCGGTTCGCTGAGGATGCGCTCGAAGTCTTCCGGCGTCAGCGCCTTCAGCTCGACACGAATCGGCAGGCGACCTTGCAGCTCCGGCACCAGGTCACTTGGCTTGCTCAGGTGGAACGCACCGGAAGCGATGAACAGGATGTGGTCGGTCTTGACCATGCCCAGCTTGGTGTTGACGGTGCAGCCTTCGATCAGTGGCAGCAAGTCACGCTGCACGCCTTCACGGGATACGTCGACGCCACCGGAGTTACCGCGCTTGGCGACTTTGTCGATTTCATCGATGAACACGATGCCGTGCTGCTCGACCGCTTCCAGCGCCTTGGCCTTCAACTCTTCATCGTTGACCAGGCGGCTGGCTTCCTCGTCACGCACCAGTTTCAGCGCTTCCTTGACCTTGATCTTGCGGTTTTTCTTTTTGCCCTTGCCCATGTTGGCGAACAGGCTCTGCAACTGGTTGGTCATTTCTTCCATGCCCGGTGGCGCGGAGATGTCGACGCCGGCCATTTCGGCGACTTCGATTTCGATCTCCTTGTCATCCAGCTGACCTTCGCGCAGGCGCTTGCGGAACAGCTGGCGGGTGTTGGAGTCGGCGGACGGGGCGTCGTCATTGTTGAAGCCCATGCGTGCCGGTGGCAGCAAGGCGTCGAGGATGCGTTCCTCGGCGGCGTCTTCGGCGCGGTGGCGAACCTTGGTCATTTCCTGTTCGCGCAGCAGCTTGATCGCCGCGTCGGCCAGGTCACGAATGATCGATTCGACATCGCGACCGACGTAGCCGACTTCGGTGAACTTGGTCGCTTCGACTTTGATGAACGGCGCGTTGGCGAGTTTGGCCAGGCGACGGGCGATCTCGGTTTTACCGACACCGGTCGGGCCGATCATCAGGATGTTCTTTGGCGTTACTTCAACGCGCAGCTCTTCGGGCAGCTGCATCCGGCGCCAGCGGTTACGCAGCGCGATGGCGACGGCGCGCTTGGCATCGTCCTGGCCGATGATGTGGCGATTGAGTTCGTGGACGATTTCACGGGGAGTCATGGACATAGTAATTGGCGGTCCTCAAGCAAAAGTGAGCCGTGGCACTAAGGCCGGAACAGGCTTACTCGGCGAGGTCCTGCTCCTCAATGGTGAAGGTGTGGTTGGTGAATACGCAAATGTCGCCGGCGATACCGAGTGCGGTTTCGACGATTTCCCGGGCCGACAGATCGGTTTTCTTCAGCAGCGCGCTGGCGGCGGCCTGGGCGTAACCGCCACCGGAACCCATGGCGATCAGGCCTTCTTCGGGTTCGACCACGTCGCCGTTGCCGGTGATGATCAGGGAGGCGTCTTTGTTCGCGACGGCGAGCATGGCTTCGAGGCGGCTGAGGGAGCGGTCAGTGCGCCATTCTTTGGCGAGTTCGACAGCGGCGCGAACCAGGTGGCCCTGATGTTTCTCAAGCTGGCCTTCAAAACGCTCGAAGAGGGTGAAGGCGTCAGCGGTGGCCCCGGCAAAACCGGCAATGACCTGGCCGTGGTACAGGCGACGAACTTTCTTCGCGTTGCCTTTCATCACGGTATTGCCGAGAGAAACCTGGCCGTCGCCGCCCATGACGACTTTGCCGTGGCGGCGAACTGAAACGATGGTGGTCAAGGGAGAGTCTCCACGCAGCGGGGCGAAAATGCCTTATGCCAACTCATATGGGGGTGGCGATGCGTTTTTCAACTGCGGGGCGGGAGAGGGGACGAGCGGTGTTGCGCGGGGAAGGGTGTGTTGGCTGTACTGGCGCCTTCGCGGGCACGCCTCGCTCCTACAGGGAATCACGCAATCCTTGTAGGAGCGAGGCTTGCCCGCGAAGAACGATAACGCGGTGCCCCTGACGAAATCAGCGGTTCTGGCGTTGTTGTAACAACAGGTTGCTGAAGCCGGCGCCGGACAGTTGTTTCTGCGCCGTGGTCAGCTGTTCGCGATTGCTGAACGGCCCGACCAGCACTCGATACCAGGTTTCGTCTTTGACTGTGCCGGATTCAACCGCCACCGCCTGGCCCAGCAGGATGATCTGCGCCCGAACCTTGTCCGCGTCAGCTTCCTTGCGGAACGAACCGGCCTGGAGGAAGAACTTGGTCACCGGGGCTGCTTTGGACACCGGTGGCGCTGGCGGCGGCGTGATCCCTGCCAGTGCCGCCTGGGCTCGCGCAGTATCAATCTTCGCTGCTTGCTCCGGCGTGACCGGCGTGGTCGGAATTGCCGGCACTTGTGGCGTCGGCAGGGTTTTCTCCGGCACGGCATCCGGCGGCACGATCACTTCCGATTCCGGCAGCAGGGTGTAGAAGTCGTACTTTGGCTTCACCGGTTGCGTCGGGCTCGGCGGGGTCTTGTTGGCCTCGGCGATCTTGGTGGCTTTCTGCTGTTCGATCTTCTCGCGCTTGACGCTCTCGCTGCCCTTGCCCGGTTCCAGTTTCATCAGGAACACAATGAACGCTCCGACCGTCAGGCCGATGGCCATCCACAGCCAACCCGGGATCGGTTGCTTTGCAGGAGCTTGGTAACGGCTGGCGCCACGCTTGGGTGCAGGTTTTTTCTTGGCAGCCAACTTACATACGCTCCAGAGTTTCCAGACCCAAGAGTTCCAGGCCTTGCTTGAGAGTGCGGCCGGTCAGCGCGGCGAGGCGCAGACGGCTCTGCATTTGCGCCGGGGTGTCGGCGCTGAGGATCGGGCAGTTCTCGTAGAAGCTGGAGAACAGGCCGGCGACATCGTACAGGTAGGTGCACAGAATGTGTGGCGTGCCTTTTTCGCACACGTTGTTCAGCACTTCGCCAAATTGCGCGAGCTTGGCTGCCAACTCGTGTTCGTGTGCTGCTTCGAGGACGATCTGGCCTTCGACTTCACTGAAGTCCTTGCCGAGTTTGCGGAATACACCGGCCACGCGGGTGTAGGCGTACAGCAGGTACGGAGCAGTGTTGCCTTCGAAGTTCAGCATCAGGTCGAAGTTGAAGCTGTAGTCGCTGGTACGGTGCTTGGACAGGTCAGCGTATTTCACGGCGCCAATGCCCACGACCCTGGCGATATTGCGCAATTCGTTTTCGGCCAGCTCCGGATTCTTGTCTTTCACCAGTGTGTAGGCACGTTCCTGGGCTTCGGTCAGCAGATCGATCAACTTCACGGTGCCGCCATCACGGGTCTTGAACGGACGGCCATCGGCGCCGTTCATGGTGCCGAAGCCCATGTGTTCCATTTCCATCGGGTGCGTCACGAAGCCGGCCTTGCGGGCGACTGCGAACACTTGCTGGAAGTGCAGCGCCTGGCGCTGATCGACGAAGTACAGCGCGCGGTCAGCCTTGAGTTTGCCGCTGCGATAACGCACGGCTGCCAGGTCAGTGGTGGCGTAGAGGTAGCCGCCATCGGCCTTGACGATGATCACCGGCAGCGGGTCGCCGTCGGCGTTCTTGAATTCGTCGAGGAACACGCACTGGGCGCCATTGCTTTCGACCAGCATGCCGGCGGCCTTGAGGTCGTTGACCACGTTGATCAGGTCGTCGTTATAGGCGCTTTCGCCCATCACGTCGGCCATGGTCAGTTTGACGTTCAGCAGTTCGTAGATTTTCTGGCAGTGCGACAGCGAGATGTCCTTGAACTTGGTCCACAGGGCCAGGCAGTCCGGGTCGCCGGCTTGCAGCTTGACCACCAGACCACGGGCGCGATCGGCGAACTCTTCGGATTCGTCGAAGCGTTGCTTGGCGGCGCGGTAGAAGTTTTCCAGGTCGGACAGTTCATCGCTGGTGATCGGGTTTTCTTGCAGATAAGCCATCAGCATGCCGAACTGGGTGCCCCAGTCGCCGACGTGGTTCTGACGGATGACGTCGTCGCCGAGGAACTCCAGAACGCGTGCCACGCCGTCGCCAATGATGGTCGAACGCAAGTGACCGACGTGCATCTCTTTGGCCAGGTTCGGGGCCGACAGGTCGACCACAGTGCGCTGCACCGGGCCTGCTTTGCGCACGCCGATGTGGTCGTCGGCGAGGGCGGCATCCAGGCGAGTGGCCAGGGCATCAGTGTTCTGGAAGAAATTCAGGAAGCCCGGGCCGGCGATTTCGGTCTTGGTGACGTTTTCATCAGCCGGCAGCGCAGCGATGATTTTCTCAGCCAGGTCACGCGGCTTCATGCCGGCCGGTTTGGCCAGCATCATCGCGATGTTGCTGGCGAAGTCGCCGTTCTTCTTGTCACGGGAGTTTTCCACCTGGATCGCCGGCGACAGGCCTTCAGGCAACACACCTTCGTTGACGAGTTGGGTGATGGCTTGTTGGATCAGCTGGCGAATGGTGTCTTTCATGGTGTTCTCTTTCGACCGCAAGCGCGGCGGCGCTTCGATGCGCTAGTGGAAAAACTGGGCATTATCCGTTGCGAAGACGGGCTTGCCAACTATAGCGGGCAGGTTATGGATATGTGGTGACAAATCGGGCCTCTTCGCGGGCCAGCCTCGCTCCTACAGTTTTTGTGTCGTTCACAGTATTGGCGAACGACTCTCCCCCTGTAGGAGCGAGCCTTGCCCGCGAAGGCGATCGACCAATCAATACAAATCGACGGGATCCACATCCAGCGACCAACGCACCGCCCGCCCGCTCGGCATCTGCTCCAGCGCCAGCAACCAGCTACTCAGCAGCCGATGCAACGGCGCCCGGGCCGTGGCTTGCAACAACAACTGCGCACGATAACGCCCGGCCCGGCGTTCCATCGGAGCCGGCACCGGGCCGAGTAGCTCAATACCGGTCAGATTCTGCTCAGCCAGCAAGCGCTCGGCCTCGCTACACGCTTCATCGAGAAAACCTTCGGCCTGTCCCGGTTTGTGCGCTTCGGCCCGCAGCAACGCCAAATGCGCAAACGGCGGTAATCCTGCCGAGCGGCGTTCGCTCAAGGCCTGTTCGGCAAAGGCGAAATAGCCTTGTTCGGTCAATTGCACCAGCAGAGGATGATCGGCCAGGTGCGTCTGGATAATTACCTTGCCCGGCTCTTCGGCCCGCCCGGCCCGGCCTGCCACCTGAACGATCAACTGTGCCATGCGCTCGCTGGCGCGGAAGTCGCCAGAGAACAATCCACCGTCGGCATCGAGAATCGACACCAGCGTTACCCGTGGAAAATGGTGACCTTTGGCGAGCATTTGCGTGCCCACCAGAATGCACGGCTGGCCTTTCTGGATGGTGGCGAACAACTGATTCATCGCGTCCTTGCGCGACGTACTGTCGCGGTCGACCCGCAGCACCGGGACGTCCGGGAACAGAATCGCCAGGCGCTCTTCTGCGCGTTCGGTGCCGGCACCCACCGGCCGTAAATCGACCTTGCCGCACTTCGGGCAATGCCGCGGCACGCGTTCCACGTAGCCGCAATGGTGGCAGCGCAATTCGCCGGAGCGCTGGTGCACGGTCATCCGCGCATCGCAGCGCTGGCACTCGGACATCCAGCCGCAGTCATGACACAGCAGCGTCGGCGCAAAGCCGCGACGATTGAGAAACACCAGGACTTGCTGACCAGCCGCCAGCGTCTGGCCGATGGCTTGCTGCATCGGCCCGGAAATACCGCTGTCCAGCGGACGGCTTTTCACATCGAGACGCAGGAATCGCGGTTGCTTGGCGCCGCCAGCACGCTCGTTCAGGCGTAGGAGCCCATACCGACCGGTGTAGGCGTTGTGCAGGCTTTCCAGTGAAGGCGTGGCGGAGCCGAGGACAATCGGGATGTTTTCCTGCCGCGCGCGCACCAAAGCCAGATCGCGGGCGTGATAGCGCAGGCCTTCCTGCTGTTTATAGGAGCCGTCGTGCTCTTCGTCGATGATGATCAGGCCGGGATTTTTCATCGGCGTGAACAGTGCCGAACGGGTGCCGATAATGATGTCGGCGTCACCGTCCCGGGCCGCGAGCCAGGCCTCGAGGCGCTCCCGATCATTGACTGCCGAGTGAATCAGGGCGATGCGCGCATTGAAACGCTGCTCGAAGCGCGCCAGGGTTTGCGGGCCGAGGTTGATCTCCGGGATCAGCACCAGCGCCTGCTTGCCGGCTTCGAGGGTTTCGCGGATCAGTTGCAAATAGACTTCGGTCTTGCCGCTGCCGGTAACGCCGGCCAACAGGAACGCATGATAACTGTCGAACCCGGCGCGAATCGCTTCATACGCGGCACGCTGCTCAGGGTTGAGCGGCAATTCCGGTTGCGCCAGCCAATGTTCGTGGCGGGCGCCGGGAGCGTGCTTGCGGATTTCCACCTGCACCAGATCCTTGGCCAGCAGCAGATCCAGGCTGTCCTTGCTCAGCATCAGTTTGCTCAACAACTGATGGGCCACGCCGTGAGGGTGCTGGGCCAACGTGGCCAGGGCTTCGCGCTGGCGTGGGGCACGGGCGATACGCGGATCATCCAGGCTGGCACCGGGCGCGGCGGACCAGAAGCGTTCCTGGCGCGCCTCGGCCAATTCGCCCTGGCGCAGCAACACCGGAAGCGCCCAGCTCAAGGTGTCACCGAGGCTGTGTTGGTAATACTGCGAGGTCCACAGGCACAGCTTGAACAGTGCTGGCGGTAGCGGCGGGGTGGCGTCGAGCAGGGCCAGCGCTGGTTTGAGCTTTTCCACCGGGACTTCGCTGGTGTCGGTGACCTCCACCAGAATCCCGATCATCTCCCGCCGGCCAAACGGCACCCGCAGGCGCATGCCCGGTTGCAACTGGGCGCGCAGGATCCCGGCCGGGGCACGGTAATCGAACAGGCGGCGCAGCGGCGAAGGCAGGGCGAGGCGCAAAATGGCGTCGGGCACGCGGGGATCTCGATAAACGGGCAGTAAAAGAAGTCGGACGCATACTAATTGTGGGAGTGGGCTTGCTCGCGAATGCGTTGGGTCAGACACCTCATCGCTGGCTGGCAGGCCGTATTCGCGAGCAAGCCCGCTCCCACAAGGGGCACATATCAGGCGGGGAGCCTAGCAGACGGTCGGTAGAAGCGACAGCTTGCGCGATTGGCATTGTCTGGTAGAATCCGCGGCCTAATTACGTGCGGTATTCAACAATAGTGTTGAGTGGCGGCACGCTAGCCCGAGGAAGACACCATGAAAGCCGATATCCATCCAACATACGAAGTCACCGCAGTTACCTGCAGCTGTGGCAACAAGTTCGAAACTCGTTCGAACCTGGCCAAGCCTCTGGCGATCGACGTATGCAACGAGTGCCACCCGTTCTACACCGGTAAGCAGAAGACTCTGGATACTGGCGGCCGTGTACAGCGCTTCGCAGACCGTTTCGGCGCTTTTGGCAAAACCAAAGCTCCTGCTGCTGCAGAGTAAGGTTGAAAAGCCCCATGGGCTTTACCTTGCTAACGAAAAAGGCGTCCCTCGCGGGCGCCTTTTTTGTGTCCGCGATTTGGCTGTCCGGTGCCCAGGCCTTCTGCCCGGTGCCGAGCGGGCTTACACCCGTCGCGGTGCAGCGAGTGGTGGATGGCGACACCTTGCGCCTGAGCGATGGCCGCAGTGTGCGCATGATCGGCTTGAATACGCCTGAGCTGGGCAAGCAGGGCCGTTCCGACGAGCCGTTCGCCGTGGTCGCGCACAAACGCCTGGAAGCGCTGGTGGCGGCCAGCGACGGGCGCGTGGGTTTGCGTCCCGGTAAAGAGAGCAAAGATCATTACGGTCGCACGCTGGCCCATGTCTATGGCGCCAATGGCGCCAACCTCGAAGCGCAGATGCTCGCCGAGGGCCTTGGTTTTCAAGTGGCGGTCGCGCCGAATGTCGATTTGGTCAGCTGTCAGCAAGCCGCCGAACGCAGTGCCCGTCAGGCCGGCCTTGGCCTGTGGCGGCAATCCCCTGTACTGAAAGCGGAGCAGATCAACGCCTCCGGTTTCGCCGTGCTCAGTGGTCGTGTGAGCAAGGTTCAGCGCAATCGCGGCGGAGTTTGGATTGAGTTGCAGGACGCGGTTGTATTGCGCGTTGCACCCAATTTGCTCGGGCAGTTCGATGTTGCATCGCTTGAGCGGCTGAAGGGCAAGCAGATTGAGGCGCGTGGCTGGGTCGTGGATCGATCGCGTCGGGGCGGCTTGAAACCCGGGCAGGCACGCTGGCTTCTGCCGCTGACCGATCCGGCGATGCTGCAAGCGGCGCCCCGATAAAAAATTGTAGACATTTTTTATGGCGATTGTGAACAGTCTATCCCTTGTGTTCCGCGGCTCTTGGCCCAAAGTCGTAGGGCTGGGCGCTTGACAGGGGTGACCGGTCAGTCTTGTGGGGACTTTGCGACACGCGTATCCTCGGCGGTCCGTCTGTCCAACAGTAAAAGCGGAATGCCCACATGTCTGATTTGAAAACTGCCGCTCTCGAATATCATGCCCATCCTCGTCCAGGGAAGCTGAGTGTCGAGCTCACCAAGGCCACCGCTACCGCCCGCGACCTGTCGCTGGCCTACAGCCCCGGCGTAGCCGAACCAGTACGCGAAATCGCCCGCGATCCTGAACTGGCCTACAAATACACCGGCAAAGGCAACCTGGTTGCAGTCATTTCCGATGGCACCGCGATTCTCGGCCTGGGTAACCTCGGCCCATTGGCTTCCAAGCCAGTCATGGAAGGTAAGGGCGTGTTGTTCAAGCGCTTCGCCGGCATCGACGTTTTCGACATCGAAGTCGACTCCGAAAGCCCGCAAGCCTTCATCGACACCGTCAAGCGTATCTCCATCACCTTCGGCGGCATCAACCTGGAAGACATCAAGGCACCTGAGTGCTTTGAGATCGAGCGCGCTCTGATCGAGCAGTGCGACATTCCAGTGTTCCACGATGACCAGCACGGCACCGCAATCGTTACCGCGGCCGGCATGATCAACGCCCTGGAAATCGCTGGCAAAACCCTCGCTGACGCCAAGATCGTCTGCCTGGGCGCCGGTGCGGCCGCCATCTCCTGCATGAAATTGCTGGTGAGCATGGGCGCCAACATCGAAAACATCTTCATGGTTGACCGTACCGGTGTGATCCACTCCGGCCGTGACGACCTGAACCAGTACAAGGCTGTCTTCGCTCACGCGACCGACAAGCGCACCCTGGCTGACGCCCTGACCGGTGCTGACGTGTTCGTTGGCCTGTCCGGCCCGAACCTGCTGAGCGCTGAAGGCCTGAAGTCCATGGCGGCCAACCCGATCGTGTTCGCCTGCTCGAACCCGGATCCGGAAATCGCCCCGGAACTGGCGCACGCCACCCGTGACGACGTGATCATGGCGACCGGCCGTTCGGACTACCCGAACCAGGTCAACAACGTATTGGGCTTCCCGTTCATCTTCCGCGGTGCCCTGGATGTTCGCGCCAAGCGCATCAACGAAGAAATGAAAGTGGCAGCGGCCAACGCCCTGCGCGAACTGGCCAAGCTGCCGGTTCCTCAGGAAGTGTGCGACGCCTATGGCGGCATCAAGCTGGAATTCGGTCGTGAGTACATCATTCCGAAGCCAATGGATGCCCGCCTGATCACCGTGATCTCCGATGCCGTGGCCAAGGCCGCCATTGAGACCGGCGTAGCGACCCTGCCGTATCCGAAGAACTACCCGCTGAAAAGCGTGGATGACGTGTTCAACGGCTAAACCGTTGTAGCGCTTCAACCGAAAGCCCCGGCTCAATTGAGTCGGGGCTTTTTTTTGTCTGTGGTTTTTGTGGTGTCTGTAAGGATCTCTTCGCGGGCAAGCCTCGCTCCTACAGGGGCAAGCGCTGGGAACTTTCCATGTCCGTAGGAGCGAGGCTTGCC
>NZ_JASCOM010000125.1:0-17924 GCF_029959925.1 Pseudomonas sp. PS02303 | reverse complement strand
GCGAGCCTGCTCGCTATGGCGCCGTGTCAGGAAAGATTATTGTCAATCGACACACTGCTTTCGCGAGCAGGCTCGCTCCCACAAAAAAGTGTGTGGGTCATTTGTTTGCGGTGGAATCGACTCGGGTCATCTGCGCGCGCTCATAGCGCGGATACAGATGACTGACGCTGCGAATCAGCTCATAGCGACTCAGGCTGATGCCAGCAAACCGCTCGGGAATGGGGCTGCGGATCATCTCACTCATGTCACTGCCATTGGCGGCGCCGTCGCGCATGAGCTGATCGAGCCAGGTGAGGTAGTCGCGCATTTGCTCGAACGGTTTTGTGTCCGTGGCCACCGGTCCATGGCCGGGCACGATCAGCGTCCACGGCAGGCCTTGTAGCGTGGCGATGTCCGCCAGCCACACCGACAGCCCCGGACTGTTGGGCGTGGTCAGCGCCCTTTGATAAAACACCAGGTCCCCGGCAAACAGCACGCCGGTTTTCTGGTCGAGAATAGCCAGATCCGCACCGGTGTGCCCACCCAGGCTCAGCAGGCGCAGATCGTGATTCCCAAAATTCAATACGCCAGGCTCCAGCGTCCGGGTCGGCAGCAGCACTTCGGTGCCGCGCATCCAGTCGCCCACCAGTCGATACATATTTTCGGCCATGGCGTCACCCTGCCGATGCAACAGCTCGGTGGTGCCGGCCAACGCACCGATTGGCACGTCGCTGAAGGCCTGGTTGCCCAGCACATGGTCCGGGTGGTGATGGGTCAGCAACACCTCAATCACCGGTTTATCAGTGGTCGCGGCGATGGCTTTGCGCATCGCTTCGCCGTAGCGCCTGGACGGCCCGGTGTCGATCACCACCACCCCGCGGTCAGTGACGATGAACGCGGTATTGACGATGTTGCCGCCGTTGGCCTTGGCGAAATTGTCGGTGCTGCCTTCGAGCAGCCAGGTGTCTTCGGCGATTTGCCGGGGCTTGAGCACGTAATCGAGGTCCGCCAGGGCCGGCAGGCTCAGGCTCATGAACAACAGCAGCATCCAGCGCATCACGCGCTCCTTGGGGTCAGGGTATGGCCGCATCGAATTGATTGCCGCTGTTATCGCGCAGCACCAGGCGCGTCTGCCCTGCCCCTTCGATGTCGAAGGCCAGGTTGGGGTTCTCGCTGACGGCGGGAAACAGCTCCAGTCGGGCCAGCAGCTGATCGTTCCCGTCGCGCAATTCAGCATGGTTGATAAAGAATTCAGGGATGCCGCTGACCATACCGTTGTCCATCGGATGCGCCACTTGCAAGCGCACCCGGCTGAACTCACCGCGTGGATAACGACCGCCCAGTACTTCGCCGATGTGCTCTTCCCAGCCAGGCTCGGTGCGCACGACGCTGGGCGCAGTGCAACCACCGCCCGCCGCATCGATCAGTGTCGAGCCGACATGCCAGAGGCCGTCACGGGTCAGCACCGCCGCGCGCAACGGCGTGGCTTGCTCGATACGGATGCGGATCGACAGCCACGGCAATACGCGATCCAGCGGTTGGAAATCGACTATTTTCGGCAGCGGATTGAGTTCCGCCCAAGCGAGGATTTTCACCACCTCGCCTTTGAACGCCCGGGCGTCGATTTCCAATGGCACTTGCCGGGCATCTTCGGCGAACGGCGGCGCCAGCAGCTTGACCCGGTCATCGAATACGAACGGTGCATTGCCGAGCATCTGCTTGTGGTAGAAGGCCCACATCACCGAAGGCACCGGGTCTTTGCCCGGCTCGATATCGGCAGCGTGCGCCGCCAGGGGCAACCAGCAGAGCAACAGGCAACTCGCTCGCCAGTTCACGGTTGGTACATCTCGGGCACGTCATAGCGCAGGCCGTAATGACCGTAAATGGTGTTGACCGCCCCTTCACGGATCAAGCCCTCCAGCGCCTCTTCCACGGCATAGGCCAGTTGCCGGTTGCTTTCATGCACCGCCATGCCGATCTCCCAGAGTTGCTTGCCCATGTTCGGGTAAGCATTTTGCGCCAGCGCCACTTGTGGGTCGTTGGCTTGGTGAACTTGCCAGTCGATCTCGCCACGCATGGCCATCACCGCATCGACTTCACCGGCCTTCATCGCGGCGAAGGCTTGCGGTACACCGGGATAGTGGTGGGTTTTGCCGGCGAGCATGCCGTTAAACACCGAGGTCAGGTAGAACGACGGCACGCTGTCGACTTCGACGCCAATCGGATGGTGTTCGAACACGGCGACGCTGCCTACCTTGTCGAGACGGCGGCGATCATAGGCGACCTGCCATTGTTCGTTCTGGTACGGCCCGAACATCACCACATGGCCGTTTTCCAGCTCACCCAGTTCGTTACGTTTTTGCGCGTAATCGCGGTCATACGGCACGCGCATCATCAGGTCGGCCAGTTGCAGATCATGCAACTGGCTGGCCCGCCAGATGTAGTCGCGCAGGTCGTCATCGAGCTTCTCGCCGGCGGGCGCCCAGATCAGCGTCAGGCGCACGCCCAGCGCTTTGGCCAAGGCTCCGGCGAGCTCGACATCAACCCCGCGCGGCTGGCCGGCGTCTTCAAAACTGTAGGGGGCGAAGTCCTTGTAGACCGCCACTTTCAACTCCCCGGCGGCGATCATTTCGTCATAGGTACGGACCTGCGCCTGCACGACCTGGCAGCACAGCAACACAGCGCTGATCAACACAGCGAGCAGGCGCATGGAGTTACTCCTCGACGTGAACGGTGTCCAGGTAGGTGCGCACAGCCCACAGAGCTTCCTGACTCAGGTAATCGGCCATTTTCGGCATGTAGACCCGACCATCGCGCACTGCTCCGTGGCGCACGCGTTCGACGAACCATTCATCACCCGCTTCACCGACGTCGAGCATGCGCAAATCGGGGGCGATGCCGCCGGACTTGGCTTCCAGGCCATGACAGGCGGCGCAGTTCTGGTTATAGGCCGAGGAGCCGATTTCCACGGCTTTCTCATGTTCCGGGGAGGCGCGATACGGATTCACCGCCGCCCAACCGTCGGCATCCACCTGCACGCCGGCATCTTTGATCGGGGTCAGGCCTGGGGTGGCGATCGCCTGCGGTACCACGTTGCCGTGGGCCCAGACGGAGCCTGCACTGATAAAGCCGGCCAGCAGTCCGGCAACGAGCAAGGCGTTGCGTTTTGTTGTCATTGTTATGCCCTCAAGATTGCACGCAAAACCTCTTTGAAGAGGCTATGGCACCCATATTGGTACCGGCCTCGCGCAATCCCCATGCTGCTTTGGTGGTCGCCTTCTAGTCCCTTGGTAGTAGGGCTTGTGACGCACACCCAAATCAGGTGCCGTTCGGGAAGTCTTCCCGGTCACAGCGGGACTTTTTCCGTATCCGGCAACCGGCCGGGCGCACCACCCTGTGCAGGCCAAAACCTCCACTGGGAACCGCAACCATGACAATAAGATCGCTACCCGCCCTTTCCCCTCTGTCTATCGCCGTGCAGGCTTTTCTGCTGGTGGGCAGCCTGTCCCTGAGTGCTGCAAGTCACGCCGCAACCGCTCCGGCCACGCCCACCCGCAACGTGACGTGGGAAGACATTGCCAACGATCACCTGACCACCAAGGACGTGCTGCAATACGGCATGGGCACCAACGCTCAACGCTGGAGCCCGTTGGCTCAGGTCAACGATAAGAACGTGTTCAAGCTGACGCCGGCCTGGTCCTATTCGTTTGGCGATGAGAAGCAGCGCGGCCAGGAATCCCAGGCCATCGTCAGTGACGGCGTGGTCTACGTCACCGGTTCCTACTCGCGGGTATTCGCCCTGGATGCCAAGACCGGCAAGCGCCTGTGGACCTACAACCATCGCCTGCCGGACAACATTCGTCCGTGCTGCGATGTGGTCAATCGCGGGGCGGCGATCTTTGGCGACAAGATCTACTTCGGCACCCTCGATGCGCGCCTGGTCGCCCTGGACAAGAACACCGGCAAGGTGGTGTGGAACAAGAAGTTCGGCGATCACGCCGCCGGCTACACCATGACCGGTGCCCCGGTGCTGATCAAAGACAAGACCACCGGCAAGGTGCTGCTGATTCACGGCAGCTCCGGCGATGAGTTCGGCGTGGTCGGCCAGCTGTTTGCGCGCGACCCCGATACGGGTGAAGAAGTCTGGATGCGGCCCTTCGTCGAAGGCCACATGGGCCGGCTGAACGGCAAGGACAGCACCACCACCGGCGACGTCAAGGCACCGTCCTGGCCGGATGACCCGACCACCGAAACCGGCAAGGTCGAAGCCTGGAGCCACGGCGGCGGTGCCCCTTGGCAGAGCGCCAGTTTCGATCCGGACACCAACACCATCATCGTCGGCGCCGGCAACCCCGGCCCGTGGAATACCTGGGCGCGCACCGCCAAGGATGGCAACCCCCACGACTATGACAGCCTCTACACTTCTGGCCAGGTCGGCGTCGACCCGAGCACCGGCGAGGTGAAATGGTTCTATCAGCACACGCCAAACGATGCCTGGGATTTCTCCGGCAACAACGAACTGGTGCTATTCGATTACAAGGACAAGGACGGCAAAACGATCAAGGCCACCGGCCACGCGGACCGCAACGGTTTCTTCTACGTGGTCGATCGCAACAACGGCAAATTGCAGAACGCATTTCCCTTCGTCGACAACATCACCTGGGCCAGCCACATCGACCTCAAGACCGGCAAACCGGTGGAAAATCCAGGCCAGCGTCCGGCCAAACCGTTGCCGGGCGAGACCAAGGGCAAGTCAGTGGAAGTGTCGCCGCCGTTCCTCGGCGGCAAGAACTGGAACCCGATGGCGTACAGCCAGGACACTGGGCTGTTCTACATTCCGGGCAACCATTGGAAAGAGGAATACTGGACCGAAGAGGTCAACTACAAGAAGGGCTCGGCCTATCTGGGCATGGGTTTCCGCATCAAACGCATGTACGACGATCACGTCGGCTCCCTGCGCGCCATGAACCCCACCACCGGCAAAGTGATTTGGGAACACAAGGAAGCGCTGCCGCTGTGGGCCGGCGTATTGGCCACCAAAGGCAACCTGGTGTTTACCGGCACCGGCGACGGTTTCCTCAAGGCGTTCGACGCGAAAACCGGCGCTGAGCTGTGGAAGTTCCAGACCGGCAGCGGCATCGTCTCGCCGCCGATCACCTGGGAACAGGACGGCGAGCAATACGTCGGCGTGACCGTCGGTTACGGCGGTGCGGTGCCGTTGTGGGGCGGTGACATGGCCGAGCTGACCAAGCCGGTGGCTCAGGGCGGATCGTTCTGGGTGTTCAAGATTCCGAGTTGGGACAACAAGACTGCGCAGAAGTAATCCGCTTGCCCCCTGTGCTCACAGGGGGTTTTCTGGTGCTCAACAAGCTTTTCTGTGGCGAGGGCGCTTGCTCCCGCTGGGCTGCGAAGCGACCCCCTCATTTTTCAGCAACACCGAGTTGCCTGGATTTACGACTGCTGCGCAGCCGGGCGGGAGCAAGCTCCCTCGCCACAGGAACCCACATAACCGTTGTTTTTTGTGTATCCAGCTGCCCTCCACCTTTCGAGGACCTGTCATGAAGTACCTGCCCCTACTGCTATTGCTTGCCGCCCTTCCGGTTTTCGCCGACAACGGCGACGACTCCCCACTCATCATCAACGGCTGCACCATCGCCGATCACAGCCAATGCCCCGGCGCCAATCTCAAAGGCGCAAACCTGAGCAATCAGGACCTGCGCAACATGAACCTCAGCGGCGCCGACCTGCGCGATGCCGACCTGCGGCACGCCCGACTCGACCTCGCCAACCTGGAAAAAGCGCAACTGCAAGGCGCCAACCTGACCCGCGCCAGCCTGCAACAAAGCAACCTGCGGCTGGCGGATTTCACCGGTTCAACGTTGATGGCGATTCAGGGCTGGGGGATGTTTGCCCAAGGCGCGCAATTCCAGGACGCCAACCTCAGCGGCGCCTACCTGCAATTCGCCCGCCTCTCCGGCGCGAGAATGCACAACACCAATCTGCGGGCCGCGGACCTGGAAATGACCTGGTTGAGCAAGGCTGACCTCAAAGGTGCCAACCTCAGTGACGCCAACCTGCAAGAAGCCAAATTAAGTGAAAGCAATCTGGAACAGGCCAACCTCAGCGGGTCGCGGCAGCATTATGCGAATTTTCAGGATGCGAACATGGAGGGCTGCAGCGGTTGCCCGACGACCTGGAACAAATGAACTGTATGCACACAAAACCATTGTGGGAGTGAGCCTGCTCGCGATAGCGGTGTAACAGTCAACTGAGAGGTTGAATGTGCCGACGTATTCGCGAGCAGGCTCGCTCCACAGTGGATATGGGTTGCCGGCACTGTCGAGTCAGCCCGCCTTGCGCACCACCCCCATATCAATCCCCAAATGCACCAGTTCGGCATGGGACGTGACCTGCAATTTGCTCTTGAGCAAGGTCAGGTGGTTGGAGACGGTTTTGCTGCTGATGCTCAACTGTTCGGCAATCAACCGCGCTGGCGTGCCTTTGGCGAGCATCACGAAAATCTCCAGCTCGCGCTGGGTCATGCTCTGCAATCGCGGGTCGCTGGCGTCCTGTTGCGGGTGGCACGCCAGTTGGGTGGCCAGGGGCTGTTCGATGTAGGCATGGCCGGCGAGGATCCGCTGCACCGCCTCGATCAGCACTTGCGGCGCCGAGCTCTTGGTCAAGTAACCCGAGGCACCCGCCTCCAGCGCCTGGCGCACCAAGGGCAGTTCATCGTGCATGCTGAAAAACAGCACCCGCAATTGCGGCAGCCGTTGACGCAAACGTCGGGTGGTTTCCAGCCCGCTGATCCCCGGCAAACCGAAATCCATGATCACCAGGTTCGGCACGGCTTCCTGAACCCGGATCAGCGCGTCTTCGCCGGTGGCAGCTTCACGCACTTCCATTGCCGGCAACAACGCCCGCAACAAACTCGCGTAGCCCTGACGGACCACCGCATGGTCATCGACCAGCAGAATATTCATGACACCTCCAAAGGCATGCTCAAGGCCAGCGCCCATCCCGCGCCGGGGTGGCTGATGACCCGCAATTCGCCGCCGACGCTGCGGGCGCGTTCGTACATCGAATACAAACCGACGCCGGGCCGCTGCGGTTGTGTGGCGCCGCGCCCGTTATCGCGAATCAACAGGTGCAGATGCGCGCCTCGATGTTGCAGGCGAACCCGCACCCGGGTGGCCTGCGCATGCCGGGCGACGTTGGTCAGCGCTTCCTGCAACAGGCGATAGAGCTGGGTTTTGTCCGGCGCGGACAAGGGCGGCAACTGCGCGCCGATCCGCAGCTGGCAGTCAATGCCGTGCCGCCCCTGCCATTGCTCCACCAGCAGGCCAAAGGCTTCTGCCAACGGCAGGTGTTGCAGTACCACCGGATAGAGGTCATGCACCAGTGCCCGAAATCCCTGTTGCAGGTGTTCGCAGTTGTGTTCCAGCTCACGCACCGTACGTTCCATCACCACGGGTTGATCCGTCACCAGCCGCAACAGACAGGCCTGGGCGCGAATTCCTGCCAGGTACTGGCCGAGATCATCGTGCAGGGTCTGCGCCAGATGAGTGCGCTCCTGTTCCTGCACCGCCAATAACGTCTGTGTCAGATGGGCGTTATCGGCGCGCGACTGCTCCAACGCAGTGGTCATGCGATTGAAATGCGCTGCCAGCTGCCGTGCCTCCGGAATACCTTCCGCGCGCAATCGCACCTTGAGCTGGCCGCCCGAGACCTGCTGCAACGCGCGCAACAATTCATCGAGCAAGCCCATGCCACGGCGCACGGCCCAGCGGATGGTGAGCAGGCTCAAGATCAAGGCGAGGCCGCACAGGCCCAGCAATTGCTGCAGCGAATCCCAGACTTCGTCGATCTCATCCCGTGGATCGACCGCAATCTGAACGCGCCGGCCATCGTGCAAATCCAGGACTCGCGCACTGTACCGGGCTTCGGCGAACAACAGCCGCCCGAGCCACGCATCGAGTCCGGCCTGAACCGGCAGCCGTGCCGCTTCGCCGGGCTCCAGCCAGCGCACCCGCACATGCCGCAGGCTGCCCGTCAGTCGGGGCTGGAGGCTGGCGGGATCACGCTCGGCGGTTTCGCTCAGGTACTCGACCACCGCCTCGGCGGATTGCAGCTCGCGCTCCACGTCCGCCAGCGCCTGGTGCACCAGCAACCCCATGCACGCCAGGGTGACCAGGACGAAAAACCCGCAGACCCAAAGGTTGATCCGCCACAGGGCCGACACGGTTAGCGCCCCGGTGTCGCGGGCAAGACCAGCAATGACACCGGGCGGGGGCTGTGGAGCTTGTCGACGCCGATCAGGGTCAGGATCAACAACAACGGCAGGAGCAGCGCTTTGAGAATACGCATGGTCAATCTCCTCCAGTGTGATGGCCGTGATGACCCATGCTAAAACCGCGCCGCTCCGGGCGAGCTACTACCTTGGTACTGCCTGACTGGTACTTTCTGCATATTTCAATCTGCCTCGCAGGCTTCCTATGCTGGCGCTACCTGTAATGGAGTGCCTTTATGCGCCAGCTTGCCCCTTACGCCCTGATCTACCTGCTGGCGATTGCCTGCGCCGCCGGGCTGGCGACGCAGAGCCAGGCGGCGGATGCGCCGCTGCAGGTGCGGATCGGCTACCTGGGCTACCGGCCTGACCCCGGTCCGCTGCTGTCCAACGTGATTCCCGAACCGGTCGATGCCGGGCTTCGCGGCGCCGAACTGGCGATCACCGACAGCAACAGCACCGGGCGTTTTCTCAACCAGAGTTACAGCCTCGTCACGGCCAATGCCGACAGCCCGGACGCGCTGATTGAAGCGGCCAAGGCCCAACATGCACAGGGTCTGCGCCTGTTTGTGGTGAATGCGCCGGTGGAGAGCCTGCGCCGGCTCAGCGCCGTGCTGCCCGACAGCTTGCTGTTCAACGCCGGCAGCCCGGATGACAGCTTGCGCACCACCGACTGCCTGCCAAACGTGCTGCACAGCCTGCCGAGCCGGGCGATGCTCGCCGATGCCCTGGCGCAATTTCTGGTGCTACGCAAATGGCAACGGGCGCTGCTGATCGTCGGCCCGACCCCGGACGATCAGGCCTACGCCGCCGCCCTGCGCCGCGCCGCCAAACGCTTCGGCCTGACACTGGTGGCGGAAAAAGCCTGGAGCTTCGACAACGATCAGCGTCGCAGCGCCCAGGCCGACATGCCGCTGTTCACCCAGACCGCCGAATACGATGTGGTGCTGGTGGCGGACGAACGTGGCGATTTCGGTGAATACGTGCCCTACCAGACCTGGTACCCACGGCCGGTTGCCGGCACGCAGGGCCTGACCCCCGTGGGCTGGCACAAAACCGTGGAAACCTACGGCGCCGCCCAATTGCAGAAACGCTTCGAAGCCCTGGCCGGGCGCTGGATGAATGACCGCGACTTCGCCGCCTGGATCGCCGTGCGCAGCATCGCCAGTGCGGTGAGCAAACTGCGGCAGGTCGATCCCGTGGCGATCCGCACCCTGGAAATCAGCGATCAATTGCCGCTGGACGGTTTCAAGGGGCGCAAGCTCAGTTATCGCCCGTGGAACGGTCAGTTGCGCCAACCGATTCCCATCGTCCAGCCCCGAGCGCTGGTCAGCACGTCGCCGCAAGACGGCTTCCTGCACCCTTTCAACGAAATGGACAGCCTTGGCTACGACAAGCCCGAGGTCAGCTGCCGCTTTCCCTGAGCCAGCGTTCCACAAGAACGACAACAAAAAGGAATCCGCCATGCGTCGCACCCTGCTCTCTTGCGCCCTGCTGCTCGCCGCCGGGCACACCGCTGCCAGCACCGCCTGGGTCTCCAACGAAAAGGACAACACCCTGAGCCTGATCGACCTGCAGACGTTGCAAGTCACCGACACCCTGCCCGTCGGCCAACGGCCGCGCGGTTTGCTGCTGTCCCACGACAACAAGCTGCTGTACATCTGCGCCAGCGACTCGGACCGGGTCCAGGTGATGGACGTCGCCACCCGCAAGATCATCAAGGAGTTGCCGTCGGGCAAAGACCCCGAGCAGTTCGCCCTGCATCCCAACAATCGCTGGCTCTACGTTTCGAACGAAGACGATGCACTGGTGACGGTGATCGATACCGAAACCTCAAAGGTGCTAAGCCAGATCAGCGTTGGCGTCGAACCCGAAGGCATGGCCGTCAGCCCCGACGGCAAGTGGGCGGTGAACACCAGCGAAACCACCAACATGCTGCACTGGATCGACACCAGCACCCAGACCCTGGCCGACAGCACCCTGGTCGATCAGCGGCCGCGTTTCGTCGAGTTTTCACCTGAAGGCTCGCAACTCTGGGCCTCGGCGGAAATCGGCGGCACGGTGACCATTCTCGACGTCGCCACCCGCAAGGTCCTCAAGACCCTGACTTTCCAGATCAAGGGCGTGCACCCGGACAAGGTCCAGCCGGTGGGCATCAAGCTCAGCGCCGACGGCAAGTACGGTTTCGTCGCCCTCGGCCCGGCCAATCATGTGGCGGTGATTGACGCCAAGACCTTCGAGATTCTTGATTATCTGTTGGTCGGTCGTCGGGTCTGGCAGATGTCGTTCACCCCCGATCAAAAACAGTTGCTGGCCACCAACGGCGTCAGCGGCGATGTGTCGGTGATTGATGTCGACAGCCTCAAAGTGACCAAATCGGTGAAAGTCGGGCGCTATCCGTGGGGCGTGGTGGTGACGCCATGAACGCACTGGAAGTCAGTGAACTGAGCTTCGCCTATGGCGCGCGGGAGGCGTTGCGGCAGGTGAATTTCAGCCTGGCGCCCGGGCGTTTCGCGGCGTTGCTGGGGCCGAACGGCGCGGGCAAATCGACGCTGATTGCCCTGCTCACCCGGCTCTATGATTTGCAGCGTGGGGACATCCGGGTCGGCGGCTGCTCCTTGCGCAACGCGGCGCGTCCGGCGCTCAAGCAATTGGGCGTGGTGTTCCAGCAAAGCACGCTGGACCTGGACCTCAGTGTCGAGCAGAACCTGCGTTATCACGCCGCGCTGCATGGCATGTCCCGGCGCCAGACCGGCCTGCGGGTCGACGCCGAGCTGGCGCGGCAGGCGCTGACCGAACGCCGTCGCGAGCGGGTGCGTGAACTCAATGGCGGTCACCGGCGCCGGGTGGAAATCGCCCGCGCCTTGCTGCATGAGCCACGGCTGTTGCTGCTCGACGAGGCCAGTGTCGGCCTCGATCCGGCCAGCCGGCTGGCGCTCAATCAACACATTCGCGACCTGTGTCGCGAGCAGCACATCAGCGTGCTCTGGACCACCCACTTGCTGGATGAAGTGCAGCCGAGCGATGACTTGCTGATTCTTCATCAGGGCCGTCTGGTGGCCAGCGGGCGGGCTGATGCCTTGAGCCAGGCGCATGGCGGCGACCTCGGTTCGGCCTTCACTCGCCTCACGACATCAGGAGCCGCCCGATGAATGCGTATTGGCAATGCTTCAGCGGCATCGTGCTGCGTGAATGGCTGCGCTTTGTGTTGCAGCGCACGCGGTTTCTCAGCGCGCTGGTGCGGCCATTGCTGTGGCTGCTGGTGTTCGCCGCCGGTTTTCGCGCGGCCCTCGGGATCGCGATCATTGAGCCCTACGACACCTACATTCCGTATGAGGTCTACATCATCCCGGGGCTGGCCTGCATGATCCTGCTGTTCAACGGCATGCAAGGTTCGCTGTCGATGGTTTACGACCGGGAGATGGGCAGCATGCGCGTGCTGCTGACCAGCCCCCTGCCCCGGACCTTCCTGCTGTGCAGCAAACTGTTGGCCACTTCGCTGATTTCGCTGTTGCAGGTGTATGCGTTTCTGGCGATTGCCTGGGTGTACGGCGTGCAGCCACCGGCCATGGGGCTGTTGATCGCCTTGCCGGCGTTGTTGCTGGTGGCGTTGATGCTCAGTGCGCTGGGCCTGCTGCTGTCCAATGCGATCCGGCAACTGGAGAACTTCGCCGGGGTGATGAATTTCGTGATCTTCCCGCTGTTTTTCCTGTCGTCGGCGTTGTATCCGCTGTGGAAGATGCGCGAATCCAGCGAGTGGCTGTACTGGCTGTGCGCGCTGAACCCGTTTACCCACGCTGTGGAACTGGTGCGGTTTGCCCTGTATGAGCGTTTCAATCCGCTGGCGCTGGCGGTGTGCATGGGGCTGACGCTGCTGTTCGCCCTGCTCGCTGTCCTCACTTTCAACCCGCAACACGCCGCCCTGCGCAAAACCAGCTGACACCATCAATCCCCTGTGGGAGCAGACTCGCACCCACACTGGATCTGCGTCCTACAGATATTGCGAACAAATGAAGACCCACTGTGGGAGCGAGCCTGCTCGCGATAGCGGAGTGTCAGTCAATAGAGATGTTGAATGTTAAACCGCCATCGCGAGCAGGCTCACTCCCACAGGGGATTTGTGGTGCACTGGCGAGGGAAATTACTACTTTAGTACTGGTTTTCCTGTCTATCGTCGCATTCCCAACGCCCCGAGACTGGCATGTAATGGGTTCATAACTATAAGGATTGAACCCCCATGCCGCGTGCCCAACGTCGTCTGTTGCGCCCTTCCCTTGCTGCGCTGTCGCTGAGCCTGCTGCTGGGCGCCGCGCACGCCGATACACCGCTGTTCTCCGCCGACGGCTATCGCATCAACCTCTATCGCAGCCCGACCCCGAATCAGCTTCAAGGCGCGGCCATCGTCGACACCGCCGCCCTGCAAACCCTGCTCACCCAGACACCGCGTCCGGTGCTGATCGACGTCTATCGCCGCCAATGGTTGCAAGGACGATTCATCGAAGACCAGCCCCACGAGAACCTGCCCGGCAGCCATTGGCTGGCCAATACCGGCGACGGCGACCTGACAGCTGACTGGCAGGGCTATTTTGCGCGTAACCTGAACGCATTGACCGCAGGAGACTTGGCGCAACCGCTGGTCTTCTACTGCCGCTCCGACTGCTGGCTGAGCTGGAATGCGGTAAAACGCGCCGCGGCCATGGGCTATAAGACACTGTATTGGTACCGCGACGGCCTGGACGCCTGGCAAGCCGCCAACCTGCCCGTTGAACCGGCCCGGCCCGAGCCCTTCCCCTGACCTTTACGCGTGCGTGTTGTTGCCACACCATAATGAAAATAATGAGGTGAAAGGCTATGTACAAAATTCTGATTGCCGACGATCACCCGCTGTTTCGCGAAGCCATTCATAACGTCATCAGCGATGGTTTTCCGGGCAGCGAGGTGATGGAAACCGCCGACCTCGACAGTGCCCTGCTGCTGACTCAGGAGCACGACGACCTGGACCTGATCCTGCTCGACCTGAACATGCCGGGCATGCACGGCCTCAATGGCCTGATCAACCTGCGCAACGAGGCGCCGACCATTCCGGTGGTGATCGTTTCAGCCGAGCAGGACAAGCAGATCGTGCTGCAAGCCATCACCTATGGCGCAGTGGGTTTCATCACCAAATCCTCGCCCCGGGTGCAGATGACCGAGGCCATCCAGCAGATTCTCAATGGCAATGTGTACTTGCCGCCGGACATCATTCGCACACAAAAGTCAGGCACCCATCGGCGCATGAATGACAACCCGAGCTTCCCGCCCGAACTGCTCCAGGCGCTGACCCGCAAGCAGTTGCTGGTGCTGGAACGCATGACCAAGGGCGAATCGAACAAGCAGATCGCCTACACCCTGGAAATCGCCGAAACCACAGTCAAGGCGCATGTCTCGGCGATCTTGCGCAAACTCAATGTGCACAACCGGGTGCAAGCGATTCTGAGTGCCGGGGATATTGATTTCGGGTCTTATCTGCGGCGCTGAATGTTGGGCATTCCCAGATCCCTGTGGCGAGGGAGCTTGCTCCCGTTGGGTCGCGAAGCGGCCCCCTTCAAACTTCCAGGTAAACCGAGTCGCCTGATTTACGACTGCTTCGCAGCCGGACGGGAGCAAGCTCCCTCGCCACAGAAAGCCTAGTCACCACAGGTCTGATGCCCGACGCGGCTAACGGGATGGGCCAAGCAAATGACTCATCGCCGTTTTCAGCTTCATCGGCCGTACAGGCTTATGCATCAACGTATGCCCCAACTCGCGAATCTGCTGCTTGAGCTCATTGCTGTAGTTGGCGGTAATCATCATCGCCGGGATCGCTGAACCGCGCCGGGCGTTGATCCGGGCCACGGCATCGACGCCGTTCTGCTCGTCATCGAGGTGATAGTCGGCAATCAGCAAGTCGGCTTCTTCGTGGTAGTTGTCCACCTGCCGCGCCAGGTCCTGCTCCGACAGGGCCGTGACCACCCGACACCCCCACCCTTCAAGCAATGTGCGCATGCCAGCGCAAATCGCCGCGTCGTTATCCAGCACCCACACCCGCGCTCCGCGCAGACGCTCAAGCATCGGCTCACTCATCAACAACGCTGGCTGAGCCTTGGGAGCCGTGGCGCTCAACGGCACCTCGACGGAAAACATCGAACCCTTGCCCGGCCACGAACGCACGTGAACGCGATGACCGAGAATCCCGGCAATCTTCTCGACGATGGCCAGCCCCAGCCCCAACCCGCGGTCCTGATCCGGACGCTGCACATCGCCCCGTTTGAACTCCTGGAAAATCTCTTCCAGTCGATTTTCGGCAATGCCCATCCCGCTGTCCCAGACCTCGATCGTCAACCGCTGATGATGACGCCGACATCCGAGCACCACCCGACCGCTGTAGGTATAACGAATAGCGTTGCTCAGCAGATTGCGCAGGATCCGCGCCAGCAACTGAATGTCGCTGCGCACCAGCGCCGAACACGGGATGAAATGCAGCTCCAGCCCTTCATTGCGGGCCACCTGTGTGTACTCGGCCGCGAGGTTTTCCAGCAGCTCGCTCAGGGCGAACGGCGCGATGTCGGCTTTGATCACCCCGGCATCCAGTTTGGAAATATCCACCAGCGTGCCTAGCAGGTTTTCCACGTCCTCCAGCGAATTGCTGACATTGCGTACCAAAATCGCATTGGCCACCGGCTCGCGACGTTCCAGCAAAGCGCTGGTGAATAGCCGAGCCGCGTTGAGCGGTTGCAGCAGGTCGTGACTCACGGCGGCGAGAAACTTGGTTTTTGACAGGTTGGCCTGCTCCGCCTCAAGTTTGGCCTCGCGCAAACGCGATTCCACGCGCCGGCGCTCGTCGATTTCACGCAGCAATTGGTCATTGAGGGTGGTCAGTTCGGTGGTCCGTTCGCGTACCCGCAACTCAAGATTCTGATAAGCCTGGTGCAGCGCCTCGGCCGTGCGGCGGCGCTCGGTGATGTCACGGATCAACACGAAGATCCCCACCACTTCCCCGGTGGCCAGGCGATTGGGCACGTAGGAGCGCAGCATGTAGCGCTCCTGATTGTTGATGTTGGTTTCGGCAAATTCGAACGTCACGCTCTCACCGGCCAAGGCCCTGGCCACGTAGGCCTCGAGGCGCTGGTAATGCTGCGCGCTGTGAACTTCGCGCAGGCTCTGCCCGAGCATCACGCCGCGAGGCCAGCAGTACCATTCTTCGTAGACCTTGTTGGTGAATTCGTAGACCAGATCGGCATTGAGGTAGGCGATCAACGCGGGGACATGGTCGGTGATCAGGCGAATCCAGCGCTCGCTTTCGCTGAGGGCTTCGGCGTGCTGGTAACGTTCGGTGATGTCAGTGAAGGTATTGACGAAGCCACCGGTGGGCAACGGATGCGTGCGGATTTCCAGCACCCGGCCATCGTAAAGACGTTGCTCGCATTCCTGCACGTGCCGCCCGTTGGCATCGCGACTGGCCGGGGTCAGCAGGGTCAACTCGCTGTCGCCGATCACTTCGGCAAACGGCCGATGGGCCGCCACCGGGGCGAGCCCGCTCAGTTCGAGGAAGCGCCGGTTCCACAGTTCCAGGATGCCTTCGGCATTGACCATGGCCACGCCTTGGGACAGGTTGTCGACCGCCCGTTGCAGCAAGTGCGATTTCTGCGCCACGGCTTGCTCGCGGCGCACGGTTTCGCTGAGTTTGACGTCAGTAATGTCGGTGAACAGGATCACCCGCCCACCTTCCTGCGTGGGCCGTTCGCTGACTTGCAGCCAGCGGCCGTCCTGCAAGCGATAGATCAGGTTTTCGTCGGCATGCCCACGGGGTTCTTCCGTGAACAACCCGGTGGCGGACATCAGCCGTTTCACCTCGACCAGGCGCATGCCGGCGTTGATCCGCACCCGGCTGTTGTCCCAGAACGCCTTGAAACGGCTGTTGAACAAAACGATGCGCTGCTCGGCATCGAACAGCACAAAAGCATCGGAAATGCTCTCGATGGCATCGATCAGATGCTGATGCGCGGTTTCCGCCCGCAGGCGCGCTTCGCTGAGCAAGTGATTGCCCGACTTGAGCTCGGCCATGGCCTGGTTCAAGGCATCGGTCCGCTCACGCACCTGCTCGGCCAGCACCACCGAATGTTGGAACGCCGCGTAGGGATCATTGCCGCGCGTGACGCCGGATTCGATCCGCTCGATCAGCGCGCCGTTGATGCGCTGCAGTTTATGGTTGTCGTGGCGCAGGCTGGCGAGCTGCGCCTGCAGCTCAACGATGTCCAGGGGACCGGCCTCGGGCAATGGCAACCCCGGTGAAGGTCTGGTTGATGTGCATGCCATTGAACTGTTCTCCGTAGGTGTTGAAACCCATCACCCGTTGGTCGCGCAAAAACGTTCCGATCTGCTCCAGGCTGCCGCCGTCTTCCAGCTCCAGACGCCTGAGAAAACAGTCGCAGCCGATGGTCAGTAACAGGTCGCCGAGGCGCTCCTGCAAGCCTTCGAACAAGGTTTGCAGGTTCGGCAGCATCGGGCCGGGGGTCATGACGGTGAGGACGATGCCGTTTTCCACGGCACAGTAGAAACTCAGGCTCAGGTCTGGATGAACCTGCTGGATCGCCCGCACGTAATACTGATCGTTGATCCGCACCGCCAAGGGGTGTGCGGCGAAGACCCGGTGATCGAGTTCGGCCACCGGCACGCCGATGTGTCGGGCGTACTCCTCGGCAGCCGGCTCGGCATTCAGTTCAAAGACCCGGCGCGAGGCGCTGTCGGCTCCGGTGACCACCAGTTTCTCCGCCCTCGGCAAGATGTGGTGCGTGGTGAACACCTCGAAATCCAGCCAGGTGTTGACCAGCACCACCACCGCCGCGCCGCTGTGAAACTCGCCGCCGAAATAGACGTGGGTGTGGGTCAGGTAGTTGTCATCGCCGGCCGAACCGCCGAAATGCGGGATGTCGCCCAACGCCGCGCTCAACGCAGCGAGGACCATTTCTTCGCGGCTGGACAGACCATCGAGCAAGGTCAGGGCAAAGCTGTTGCCCTTGATCGGCGCCAGGGTGTTACTGCGACAGCCGCTGGCCAGGCGCTCGACCATTTGCTGGGCGTCGATCAGGCTGAAGCGCTCCATCTCGCTGATCAGTTCGGCGTCGATGGAAAAATGCCGATGGTCGAACCCCACCGCCGTCACGCAATTGCGGCCGTAGCCCAGGGGCGTGATCTCCCCGGCGCTGGTGCAGCCGACCAGGCGAATGCCGCCGAAGCTCAGATGCAAGGCCTGGCCCAGCGCCTGCAAGTCGTACTCGGCGGAGCAGAAGAACAACACGAAGCCCAGATGCGGGTGCAATAACTGCCGCGCGAGCTCCTGAGCCACTTGTTGGGCATCGGTGGCCTGGGACATGCCGCTGACCACCCCTTCACTCTGGACCTGCTGCATGACCACCCCCGCAGGTGCGCGTGTATGAGACACGAGTGTACGAAGCCTGCGGGCTGCGACGTATGCTACTTGGGTAGCGGGTAGCCGCTTCGATGGGATGAGAGTCGGCGGGGTTGGCTGCTTGATGGCTGAAGCTTTTGTGGCGAGGGAGCTTGCTTCCGCTGGACTGCGCAGCAGTCTCCCAACCGGCCGATGCGCGACCAGAATAGGGACCGCTACGCGCTCCAGCGG
>NZ_JASCOM010000124.1:0-18012 GCF_029959925.1 Pseudomonas sp. PS02303 | reverse complement strand
GGTCAGGCCGGACGCGTAACTGGGAACCGATCGGCACCGTGTTGTTGAACCCGGATCGAGAGCAACAGAACGAGAAAATGGCGGCATAGTTAGACGGTTGACGCGACAACTACCTTGAAAAATGCCGAATCAGGTAAGCCGTTAACGATACAAGCCCGAAAGGCCGCCTCATTTCGGGCGGGTAAATCGCTCAAAGAATCCGTCAATTGAAACACTGGAATACTAACCGTGGTCGCATTGCTTAACTGAGCTTGGGCGCTTTGAGGCCTTCCTTGGCAGTAGCACCAGTTGCTGCCAAGGTCTGTTCTATTTCACTGGGTGGGGTACGCCATGATCATCTGGCGCGACTTACCAAACTGCTAAACCGGTGAAGCACCTGTGGCACACCGCACTTCAAAATCCGAACATATCCGAAAGGCCCTCCGCGCAGCCCCTCATCTCCTGCTTGACCCAGACTAACTCCTAACATCGAACCAACACCGACCCAACCAGTCAACGGGCCGCAGATTGATTGGATGGTGAAGACCGATCCGTCCACGGTGCATGCGGCCCTGCAGTAAGAATCGATGTGCCACTTTCCACGCACCCCTGCCACCACAGCGAGGTGCAGCATTGAATCCTCGACAAGCAAGTAACCCACCGCCTCATACCCGGGGTAACCTGACGTATCGATCCCAAATGCCCAGCACTGCCCACTGAAATCGTCTGGTAGCGGTTGGATCATCAGGTCCTGCATTACGCCGTCATGCGTATGGTCATGCAGTTGCGGAGCCATGGACCACAAGCGATTGCACCTGGCCTTGAAGCCGGCTCGCTTGGTTCCACTGTCGAACCAGGTGATTGCCCATTGACCCACACCCTGGACAATCATGAGAAAGCCGAACAGCAGGGCTAACCCATAAACCAGGAGTAATGCTTTGAAAGTTGGCAACAGGATCTGGAACAGAGAGTAGAAAACCAGCGCTGCAGCGATGATGCTCAATCCCGGCTTCACATTCCTAGCCAGGCTGACAAGGAGATCCTTCAACGGTTACACCTCGAGTACGGTTAAGTTGAATCCAGCGAGCACCTCGCTGAACCCCTACGGTTAAATCGGTACCAGCTGCGGCCAAATTGACCAGTTGAACAACGACATCTGAACTACCCTCGCCATCGACGTATTGTGCGATCTTTGCCCACTTCGCCGCCTCCTGGAGCTCCTCAGCTCCAGCGGCGTTTGTCGCAATCGCGATCGCCAGATCCGCAGCAGAGTGAGAGATTCCGCTCTCGGCTCCGAACCGTAAAAATGACTTCGCCTTTTCAAGATCCCGCCCAAAGAGCCCGTTGCCGAAGAGGTAGAGCCGGCCGATCTTGGCTGCGGCCTGAGGATCGCCGCTACAGGCCATTTCCTTCAACTCGATCAGTGCCACCCCTGCGGCGTCCATGTCGTCGCGAGAGATGGCATCAGCAATATTCGCCTCGAGTGAGACCGGGTCACTTGCCGATGCGGGTATCGCGAGAAGCAGGATTAGCAGGACGGCAATTCGCATTAATGGCACTCGCTAAAAACATGAGACGACTATATTCGCCCCGTGCCTGTGCTATCGCTCCAAATAGGCCCTACGGCCGGGTCAAACCCTACGAGTCTGCAGCCTCTTCAATTCCTTTTTTTGTGGGAACAGAATTCATCGTCCTATCATCGGTTTCAACGCCGCCACCCGGATTAAGAAGACCAACAAACCCAGCGACCGGGGCGCTGCCGACGGCGCGATCCAGCCCAACGACTGAATGAGACGGTACCGCCCCGCCGTATCGCACTCGTCTCAGTACAATCAGGACAAGCGAGGGCATCACCAACAGTAAAACCACCCCGGCAACTGCCAATGTCGTGACCATGGTCACCGCGTAGATAACCCACTCAAGCGCCCGCATAGTCATCGCATCCGCCATTCCCTGGGCGTGGGCCAGGCCATTACGCAAAAAAGTGGGTAGCTGACTCGAAAAATCGACTTTGAACAGCAATGAAGCAGCAAGCGCGATAACCAGCAGCACGACACCTCCCCTTAAGGCCAGGCGGATATCAGCCCACGATGGTATGCAGTGCATCGCTATGATCAGCGCGGACATACTCCACACGGGGCCCATCCCGCCGGCGCAGAGATTCCCGAAGGCCAGCGTCCAAGCGCCGGCCACGCCTTCCAGGAAGACAGATCCATCAAATCCACTATCGCTCCAAGGGGCCACTGTTGGGTTAAAGGGAAAGAGGAACTCAAATAACAGGAAGGCCATAAAGATAGGCGCAACACCTTGCACTACCAGCCCAACGGCGTGAACTGTTGAGGACGGACGATAGCTGAAGGCGACATAGCCAAGACGCCCGGTGGCCGCGTCGGGTGAGTAGAGCCGGATTTGGGTTATTTTCAAACCGAATATCCAGCACGCCAAAACGTGCCCCAGCTCATGGATGGGTGTACCGAGAACACCTGTGACCGCGTAGAACGGGAAAACGCCCCGAACAAGCGAGTGAACCAGCCTGTCCATAATCAGGATGACCAAGGGCGGCATCAGGAAGATGTAGGCCAGGTATTGTACGATCACCTGCCAGTTAGAATCGATGAACATTGGAGTCTCACGTAAAGTGGGGGCCCGATCATTCTCACCCTCCTCAAGCTCGCAGCGGGACGACATTGATGCCCGGCATGGGGCACCAATATCCGTCATAGATCGAACCCGCCTACAGGCTCAGTCTCGTCACCTGCACTCCTCTCCCCTTGCTAGATTGGCCTGATTGAATCTAGGGGAACGGCCGTGGACATTAACTGGACATCGGAGCAGCTGGAATTTCTCAATTGCACGGCGCCGCTCATAAGGCTCCGAGCGTTCGCTGGTGCGTCCAAAACAATCTCACTCGAAGGCTATTCGCGCAAGCACAATCGCCTCAGATACCTGTACCTGGCCTACAACAAAGCAATTAGGGATGAGGCCAAAAAGCGCTTTCCGAAAAACGTCGTCTGCGCGACCACACACGAGTTGGCCTACAAAGGCTATCGGGCAAAATTCGAGCATAAACTTGAGGGCAATTTGCGACTTGGGGATATGGCCAAGGTGCTGAATACGAATGATTGGACCGTGGTAAGGGCAGTGGTCGACACCTTGAACAACTTTTTATGCAGCCCCCTCGAGACCTTTCATGAAAGCCATCTCCCAATGGTCAAAAGGATGCCGGGCTCGCAAATGCCACCAAGCTTCATCGAAAATGTTTTCAAGTCTGCTGAGTATCTGTGGGAGCGGATGATCGACCCTGAAGACACGTCTGTACCCCTTTTGCACGACGGATATTTGAAAATGTACCTGCTCAGCAATCCTGACCTCAGCAGAACCTACGATGTCATACTGGCGGACGAGAGCCAGGACCTGAACGGCCTGACACTGGCCCTCATCAAGAAACAATCCTGCAGGAAGATATTCGTCGGCGATCGGCACCAGGAGCTCTATCGCTTCAGAGGTTCTGACAATGCGTTGGATGATCCTGACCTCGACGATGCAGTTGACCTTCGCCTGACCAGGTCGTTTCGATTTGGGCCAGCAACGGCCGCACTTGCCAACATCATTCTAAGTTTCAAAGGCGAGACGGTGCCGGTAATAGGGGCCGGCGCTCGAACGAAAATCCGATCCACCCTGGACAGCGACGCCAAACGTCCCGCGCTGCTCCACCGCACGGTCATGGGGGTCATCCTTTCAGCGCTGGACTACACCGCGGCCGGCAAAAAAGTGTTTTGGATCGGGAAAATTGATTCGTATCAGATCTCGAGCATCGAGGACCTGTATTGGTTCAGCGAAGGCCGCACTGATAAGGTCAAAAACAAACGGCTGTTGAAAGAGTTCAGCGACTGGAACCAGTACCTGACCATTGCAGAGGAAACGAAAGACCGCGAAATGGTCCGAGCCATCAAGATCATCAGCGCCTACGACGACCTTGAAGCCCGTCTACGGCAGATGAGAGCGATGACAGTAAACGAGGAGGACAAAGCCGACATCATCCTGGCCACAGCCCACCGTTCGAAAGGGCTTGAGTTTGACAATGTCGCACTGATGGATGATTTCCCGGACCCACTGGACCCTCAGATGGACCATGGGTCGCGTGAGGACGAGCTCAATTTGCTGTACGTCGCGGCCACCCGCGCGAAATACCAGTTGGCGGTCAATCAAGTTGTGATTGGCCTGATGCGCGAACACGCCTACAAGGTAAAAATGGCCGCCAAACAAGCGCAAGGTGTTTGAATAACCGCCGTGTCATATCGCCCGGCGGAGCGGCACCAGATGATCCGGTGATGCCCCAAATCGTTTGCAAAGGGACTCGTAGCTAGAGCCGAATCCCAAACTCGACATTGTGCAGAGCACCTCAATGTTCGAATCCAGCGTCGCAAGGCAAAGATCGCGGCTATGGGGAACCATACGGAATCCGCGAACCTTCAATTCGTGCTCAAGCTCCCCCCACCCTCTTGAAATCTTGGTGAGCGCCAGAAGTTCGACCTTTTTCGATTCACTTAGCTCGCCCTTCAGCGCTGGAATTTTTCTAAGGTCTTCTCGAGGGTCAACATTAAAGCCTGAGAAAAGGCCCTTAACCTGCCAAAGACGTCCTATTCGAATCCAGCTGAGGCCTCCTACAAGCGCCCGCACAGCGCAGAGCACTGCAAAGGCCACACCAGCACCCGAAAGAATCGTAGAAGCCTCCAAAATGCCTAACCGGCGCATAAGAGCGGGAAACAGTTCACCCACACCAAAATAGAAGAAGCAGGCGTAGACGAGAGGCCTGATGATCGCCGCACCAAGTGCCCGTCGGCGCGGATGGGAGTTGACCTTGTTCATTACGCAGTGGCTCCAGCTGCACCCTGGATATCGCTGTGGTTAGCCCGCCCCTCATTTTCCAATCCATGATCAGGGTCAGCCATATCCGCCGCGGCCAGGGCGTGCTGAGCCCACTCGTCGATCGCACCTTCAACAATTTTTGGATACTCCGGATCTGACTCTAAAGCTTTCATCTGTAGCAGGATCTCGTCAATCACCAGATCTGGCTCCACCCGGCCCCCGCATTCGCTGCAGTGACTCATTCCAATTGCCAGACCAGGCATCCGGTAGGGAGGTCGCCCAGTCTGCAGCTGAAACTCAGAAAATGCCCGCGCGTATAGGTCAACGGTTCTTGAGGGCAAAGTGCGGACCGGCAGGGTCCCCAGAATGGCTATGACGCATTGGTGTGACATGTTTTTCTCCAAACAAAATGGCTCCCTCAGAATCAACCGAGAGAGCCAATATGCAAGTCCTGCTCCTGAGAGAGCTGCTCAGAGTGGTGCTCTACTGCTCATCTGCGCCGGCGTCCTGTTCCTCGCCAGCCGTCGCCACCGGGGCCATTTTCTCTGCCTTGGGCGCTGCAACGGCTCGACCGCCGTAGCCCAGTATTTGTTCGCTTACAACTGCCCCACCATCAACCGGTTCGCCCCTTCGCTTTTGCTCATCGGCCTGAGCGTCCGCTCGCTCGCTAACCATCATTTTTTTCATGACGGTAATGAAGGCGCTGGCCGGCTGAGCCCCTGAAACAAACTCTTTTTCACCGGTGAGATTGTCGATGACCATCGTCGCAGGCGTGCCGGTGGCGCCAATCTTCTGCCCCATCAACATGTGCTCGTTGATACGGTCTTTGTGACGTTCACTGGCCATGCATTCTTTAAACTTCTCCTTGTCGCCACCGAGCCGTTTGGCTAGCGCCGGCAAGTCCTTCACGCCGCCACCGTTGCCGGCGGAAAGGTCGAACACCTGGTCGAGAAAGACCCAAAAGCCCTTGTTGCCTTTTTGCTCGGCAAAACACTCGGAGGCCTTTGCCTCATCGTTGGCCGCCGGGTTGTGGAACGACAGAGGCAGATGTCGCCATTGCCAGTTAACGGCACCGTTAGAACGCTCAACAATTTCCTTCATTGTTGGGTGCAGCTTCTTACAGAACGGACATTCCATGTCAGAGAACTCGGCCAGGGTAAACCGAGCTTTCAGGTCACCGTATACACGCGCGTCATTTGGCACCGTGTCGACCGCTTTGGGGTACCGGGCATACTGGGCACTGGCATAGGCTTCAATTTCCTTAAGCTCGCGCTGGAAAATGAGATCGTCGACAGCAGCGGCCACCTTGTCATCGAGATATCGACCGCCCTGCCAGGCGTTGAATGCTGCAAGCCCGCCAAAGGTTGCAATCTGGGAGAGGACGACTGAGATGGCTATAGCCGGGAGGAGCGGTTTGAGGTTGAGCATGGCTGTTCCTGCAGTGGTATCTAGTGCAGGAGACGATACTCAGCCGTGAAAACCGAAAGGGGCTAATCAGCCCCTCAAACTGGCTCGGTTACCGTGCGGCAAGGAGCATGAGAGAAGCAACTGACGGCAGTATCGGGGAATGGATCTGCATGGCTTGTCGCACCGATTTCCGGGCCACGATCAACTCGCCGTGACTCGCCATCACACACGCCAGTAGCGGGCCCATTACACCACGGCTGCAGGAAGAAGAATCTTCTGCCTTGTACCGAGTCACTAATTGAACAAGTGAAGCCGAGGTCCATCCGACACCAGGTAGGCTTTTCGCTTGAGCGCCAATGAGATCCAGGCGCTGAACCAGCGTCAAGACTGGTGAGAGTGCGTCCAGCAGCGCAATTATCCTGTGACCATAGGCAGCCAGGGTAACCGCCAGATTACTCATTCGAGTGGCAAAGAATCGGCTTTGAGCCAAGTGACTTTGATAGACAAAAATGTCATCCCTTGGAAGTCCCTGCCCCTTCCCCTTCGCATCCAAAATACCCAGTGCGCGTTCAGCCGATCTCAACTTTTGCCGTTCCTCGACGAATAGGTGAAGTACGCAGCGGGCCTCTTTACGCATCAACAACAACTCTGCCTTAAGGGCGATCTGGTCTTTCAAGTTAATGGTCTCGTTCTCTAGCATTTGGTTGGCCATTATCACCTCTGGGTCTTCCACGTTTGTGGTGGTTAGCCCCTTTATTTGCCTGATGATTGCGTTTGAATCAGCTCATCACGCTCTTGGAATAGGGGTTGACGCACCACTGTTGTTGGTGTCAACCCCACACGTTTCAGGCGGCGAATTTTGCGCGATGACGGTCCCGCGCCTCGCGGCGCTCCTGCTCCTCAACGCACAGTTTGGCCGATGGCAGTACCAGCAGCCGGCGCAATCCGATCTGAGGCCCGGTTTCACAGTATCCGTAGCTGCCCTCTTCAATTCGACTGAGAGCCTCCACAAGCTCACTCAGGGCCAATGAGTCACGCCGGATCGAGCTGGTTACCTTTTGACGCTGTTCTTCGATTGTCGCGGCGTCACCAGGATCGGGCACGTTCTCCAAACGCTCAAGTTCTTCTCTCCAATCGCCGATACGTATACGGAGTTCGCTGATACGGGCATTGATCAGTTCGCGGAAGAACTGAAGCTGAGAGCCGGACATGTAGTCATCGGCACTCATGAGCAATATTTCACTTTTCGTCACGTCAACCTCCAGGGTGTTTTCATCACCTGAATCATGCCGACAGTTTGAAATATGCAACCTGCTAGATGGGCCCAATGGTGGCCCCGTCCAGGGGCGAATTAGAAACTTTCAATGATGAGTATCGTTGACTATTGCCGGCGAGGTTATTTGAGACCGGCTAACCCAACTGGGCGTGCGAGAAGACTCTTTCAATTCCACACGACCGTGTAGCCATGGTTGTTTGCATACAAACAGGAGCGCGCATGACAAAGAACGTAACGACAAATGAAGCAAAATTTACTGCAAGATTTCCCGACTTCATCTTTCAGAGGATCAGTGAAAAAGCTCGAGCGAATAATCGAAGCATCAACCAAGAACTCATACACGGCATGAGCCAATATCTTGAGGGACTGGACGAACTGGAGCTGCTAATCGCGAGCGTGAAAAACCAGCTTGCCTCCATACAGTCCACAGAAATGGTGCCCGCCTAAGTCCCATCTCCAACTACCATATACCCCTGGCCATCGCTGCCATGGAGCTCGACCGGCGATCATTCGTTCTACCCAGATGCGAAGGTTTGACAGAATTCTTTGGACAAAAAAATGCCCTCTGCGAAGAGGGCATTTTTATTGGCCGGTTTGGTTTGGGACACAATCGGATAGGCAGACCCAGTATCAATAGAACGCAGATGGACCACGCTCACTGTCGGGTAGGTAAAAAGCAGTATCGTTCGGCAGGTTCTTGGACAGGGCGGCAGCCAGCTGCTCAGACGTCACTTCACCACGGGTCTTGAGCACCATCGAGTCGAAGAGCGACCCCGAGGCCGAGCCGTTCGTGGTTTCGTGCCCAACCGGGATAGCCACGATTCGCGCAGGGAACCCACCACGATCTACTGGGGCGTAACCGTCTGCAGCGAGGATACCTCGGTGCCCCATGAAGACTTTGGCCGCCTTCATGCCAGCCGTGGTCTCAATTTTGCCCAACCTGAATTGTCCATTGGGCAAGTCATAAGATTTGGTAACGTCGACCACTGTCTTGGCAAACATGGCCTCCATCTTCGTCCCGCACCCCGCCACGGCCGTAGCCATGTCTTGCCCGTCGACCTTAGGCATAAAGCAGACAACATAACCTTGCGTGACGCGAGGGTCGAATTTTGGAGAGCCAGCCACCAGGCTCAGCACCATGCCGGCGCCCCCCACATCTCCACCAATGGCGTTTAAGCCAATTGCCTCAAGGTCCTTACCCGTTGAGCTTGGACGCGAGGAGTCGGTCGACATATAGCGGATCGTTTCCTCTTTGGTCGACTGACGCAACTGAGTGCCTGTGAACGAGCCGGCAGGGGCAGCCTTCAAGGACGGCATCCCCATTACTGCAAAGACCTTGTCGGTTGCCGTCGCAGTGCTGGCAAACTTCTGAGGTTGGCTGTTTGCGTGTTTGATGGTCATCTCATCTGCAGCGCGAAACTCGTATTGCACTGACGCAGACTGTGCCGTTCCCAATCCATCAACTTGAGCCTTTTTGGCGCCGTCGTACGCGGCGCAACCACCCAGGGAAGCGATAGCTACAGCGATCAGTGTGTATCCGATGGACTTCATCCTTGGACCTCTCTTTGGTTTTTCTAAATCAGACCACAAGGCCGTGAAAGTGCAAATTTTTTAGTTGAACGCTTTGCTCTGTTGATCCACCGGCTGACAGAGATCCGCTACATGTTTCAGATCCCTGTGCGTGATTGCTTGAGCGCTACTGTTCCAATCGGCGAGCAGTTTTTTCGCGCAGGCGGACTCGGCGATCACAGTTCGTATTTCACCGACGGACGCCGCTTGCCACGGCTTGTTTAGTGCCTTGACCGCTGGATAGCCGATTAGACAGAGAAGCGCTAATCCTCCAAGCCACTTGCAGACCAGAAGATATGATCCCCTGGTAAAGCCGCCCTCGTTCACCAATGTCTCGCCGTCAGCGTTTACGTTCTTCATAGCGCATCCAGATGTTACTTGCGGTTGATGTAAATGGCCTGTAAGGCAAATCAGGGCTAAAGGTTGTCACCTCAAATTGGTTTCGACGGCTACGTGTTACCCACACCATAGTGAGCAGGTACCGACGATCCTTTTAGCCAGTTTCGTTACGTAACCGCGGCCTTGGTGCCCAATGACCGAGCAACCTTGCCGGGTGCATTTCACAACGAGGGGGTGGTCGTCACACATGCTAAAGCCTGAAAAGCTCATTTTGATCCCATGTATCGGACACCTTCCCTCTTGCAGACGCTGCGCCTGTTCTGACGCCGATTGCCTAAGCGGATCGAGTCGCCAATCGGTTCCAATCTCTGCAGGGACATCTGGGAACTTCGGGTCGTGAACATCGCCGTACCAGCGGCCATCCCTTTCACTTATGTCGTGGCCTTCGTATTGCCGGTAGATACAGTCGAGCCAAAAGTTCTGGGGGATAAATTCTCGAAGGGCCTCGACAATCACTGAGGCAACGTAACCAGGTCTTCTGTAATACCGGTGCGTGATGACCCAGGAGCCGCCAAAGCGGATAAAAAACTCATTGAGCTCGCCTTCCGGGACCCCTCGGGCCAATCCTTTCTCATCAGAGTCGAACCAGAAGGCCCACTTGAAACAATCCCATTCTTGCGAGTGATCGGCGCCGGTTGAGTCGCCCAAAATTTCACCTCTTTGATCGTTCAGCATCACGGTGTCCAAAACTCAAGGATGACGCTTATGGTCTCAGGTGCCACAAACGTGAGAGCTTGGGTTTGGTCCCTGGGACGGGGCCAACTCGACAAATACCGCTATAGAAGGATGTGACTATGGTGAGCATCCGTGTGGGGACCTTACTGTCGCGCGGCACCTCTGCCTTGGAAAATTGACGAGTATTTATGTCGGTCACGAAACACATAGCCCGTGCCTTGCCTGCTCAGCGCGTTGCCTTGCTGATCTACCTGCTCTACATCTCCGGATACTTCTTCGGGATCACTGCTTTAGTGGGGGCAATCATCGCCCTCCTTCACAGAAAATGTCCTGATGAAGTTCTCGCCACACATTTTCGCACCCAAGTTCGACTCTGCTGCTGGAGCCTGCTCTGGGTTGTGCTGGGTGGACTTACGGTTAAGGTAGGCGTTGGCTACATCGTCCTCACGGCCTGGTTTATTTGGTCCGTATGGCGAATCGCGCAGGGCCTGTTTGCGCTTTCTAAACACCAGCCCACGATCTGAAACAAAAAACCCCCGGCCACTGACGCGACCGGGGGTTTGATTTTTTTATGATGTCCTGGGCTACAGCCGACAAAGGAACGAATGACCAGCAAGTCCAGTTTTTATTTGCGCTTAGAGGACTATGCGACGATCCGAAGGCCGAACGGGATTCGTGTGCCGAGATGTCAACTCAATCCACTGGCACTGATAAGAGCCTCCGTACTGCTGGCACACGGGAACGACACGAGCAGGCACGGCGGGAGATGTGTTCACAGTTGGCTGCATGTCAACGCAACCGGAAAGAATGATTGCTGACAAGACCAGAAATTGGGAACTATTCATTGAGGGACTCCATGGAAATTCACGAGCCCCTCCCCTAGCGGGAAATAGCCCGCAAGGGTTGATGGTTGCTGTAACACAGCTGGTGGCCAAGTGGCCTCATGCAGGCAGATCAATCTGCCGTCATGCTTAAGAGACGAAAGAATACTCTGGGCGCAGGGTTGGGTCCAGAGCACTGGCACGAACCCATAGATGAGCTTTAAGCACTGCCCCCGCCGGCCTCATCTCACACGAGACCGATAGTGAACCGTTGCTCAGGACCGCTTCAAAACCTGTGTCCATGATTGAGAATTTAGACTGGTCAACTACCGCTCCCACCCTGGACAAAAGCTCCTGCTGTAGCGCAGATATCACGCTGATTGTCCCGACCGTTCCATACAATCCGTGGCCCATGTAGAGACTGAAATCAAACCGCAATGCGTTATAGCGGTCCGGCCTGTACTGCACTTGCGAGAGGACCGCATCACACGAGATGAGGCGCTGCGCCCCCTTGCTGGCTGTCTTCACGGGCTCCCCACGATGGAGCTTGTGCTTTACGTGGGCCTCCTCAAGAAACCGCTTTACCAGGGTCAACAGCTCCGGCGCGGAATCCGTGAAGTCAGGCCAGACCACAGGTGCGGATGTGTGTTGTTCAAGCATGTGTTTCTTCCCAATCGCCTGCAAGCTCAGCGAGCCGCTCAAGTGAAAATTGTTCGCCTGGCTTACCCGAGTCGGATAGCCATGAGATGAATCCAAGGATCGCATCCTGGGGCCCCACTTCGGCCTTGGTCTGCGCCACAGCAACGCCTCCAGAACTCGAAAGCTCTGGTGCCTCGTTGTCTGCCCCAACCATAAAGGGAGCCACGGCCGCGACCACCAACTTGGTCCACAACGGCACCTTTGATGCCAGCTCGGGTTGCAAAGACAAGACCGAGGAGACGCGTTGCGCCAGGTCAGCATGTGCCGCAGCTGAGCACACCGGAGTAATCGCCTGCTCCGCCTTGCTCGGCGCAGTCACGGGCTTTTCTGTGCCTGCCGCCAATTGTTCAAATGCAATCACCGCCAAAGCGGCGTATCGGTGACCGAGCTCAGTAGATCTGCAGCGAAATACAGGCTCATTACCGGCAAAGATAGCCGGCGCACCACCGTCAAGTTCGCCGGGTTTCAGATGCAGAGTCGGAACAGCTTTGATCAGGGCCGCTAGGTCCTGACTGAAAGACTCGGTAGTCATAGAGCACCTCCAATATTTGACGTCATGGTGACACCAGTTCTGAAAATGCAAGTCCCGGGATAGCAGCTTGTCCTTAGGGGCTTAGTACAGAGCGGTCGACCACCCCACCGAACGTCGATCACATCACCATCAGGTAGGTCTATGGCTTGGTACCGGCTTAGATCCAGATGTTTTGGGGCGCGGTTTGGGGCTTGCATTTCGCACTGACGTGGGAGAATTGCCACATCGAGTTGAGGTTTGGCGAGGTGCCTTCTACGGCAACCCGTACAGAGGAAAACACATGACTGTTCAGCTGCAGATGTTGTTTGGCGATGACGTGGGTATTCGCGCCTCTTGGGAGGATGAAGTCGATCGACTGATCCAGGATGGAGCGCTTTTTATAGCCAACCACTCTGGAGGCAAGGATTCACAAATTCAGTTAATCCGACTGCTGGAGCGCGTGCCAGCGTCGCAACTGCTTGTTGTTCACGCTTCGCTCGGTGCCATGGAGTGGCCTGGAGCCATGGAGTTGGCCCGCGATCAAGCGGCCGATGCTGCACTGCCGTTCATTGTGGCCACAGCTTCCAAGACGCTGCTGGAAATGGTCGAGCGCAGGTATGAGAGCCGCCCGGAAGTTCCGAGTTGGCCATCAGCCACAACCCGCCAGTGCACAAGTGACCTGAAGCGAGGCCCGATCCAGCGTGAGGTCCGACGCTACGCCAAGGCCAACGGATTCAAGACCATCGTGAACTGCCTTGGGCTGCGTGCTCAGGAGTCTCCGGGCCGCGCCAAGCGTGCTGCGTTCAGCCGTATGGGAATAAGCAACTCCGTGCACACATGGTTCGAATGGCTTCCGATCCATGACATGAGTGCTACCGAAGTGTTCGATGCCATCGCGGTAGCCGGGCAGAAACCCCACTACGCCTATGCCTTGGGCAATGATCGCCTTAGCTGCGTCTTCTGTGTGATGGCTTCCAAAGCTGACCTGCGAAATGGTCGGATTGCGCGCCCTGAGTTGTTTGAACAATACGTCGAACTTGAGCAACGGACGGGCTACACCATGCATATGAATCGCATTCCATTGGTTGAGCTGGTGGCTTAACCTTAGCCCGCAAATACGGCTAAAGGCCTACAGAACAGCGTCCAGCCCCTTCACAACGACTGAACAAGCCTCACGGAATATCCGGCATGAAGCACGAATACCCCGAGTATCCATCAGTTTCCGCAACGGTAGATCCATCGCGATATCTGGATGCCATCGACGCTCTGAAAGGCGTCCGTCAGGTCTTTTGTGATGGGGAAACGATCCTCCTGCCCGAGGCCGAGGTGCAAGCAATTAATATGCTGTGCACCCGCTTCAATGCGTCCACGGTCTACGGTCAGGCCAAGGAGTATGAATTCGCAACAAAGGCTCGCGATCAGTCCGTTCCACTTGAGCTGCTGCGACTTGGCCAGGCCGTGCATGACTCCACCGGGCAATCGGCCGAAGAAATGATCCGTGCTGCTTTGGAGCAACCGAGCGCGACCTTGTTGGCGGGGTCAGCGCTCTATCGCTCCAGCATGTTGCCCAACTAAATACGGAAAAGATGATGAGCACAACACTCAAAGCGCTAAGTGATTATGAGCACGGATTTGTCACCGCCGCAGCGCTGGCCACCCGGTTGGGTGATCCGAACCTTGCAGCCAAAATGCTTGGGCATGCTGGCTTCCAAGCGCTAGATTGCTCGGAAGTCAACGACGTTGATAAGCAGATGCTTCAGTTGGTGAACCAGCAACCTGGCATGAAGTTGTCGGGGCTCGGCAAAAATAACTGAATCCCGGAAAATCCCGCGACACACCTGCCCGCCTTGAGCGGGCATTTTTGTCGCTGTCATTGCAAAGTGCTGTATTTTTTTGGCTCACGACAGCCTCAAAAGATTCTTTCCTCGGAAAGCAATTGTAATGTGGGAGCTAATGATCGACAGGTACGGTCCCAATCTGTGACGGCTTTGTTCGCGAACTAACCGATTGATCTCATGCCCCTGGTGTAAGATTCTGTATGTGAATTCCGCGGACCAGCAGGGTTAGCTTAAACAGCACACATTGCGGCTACCCTTCAATCTTAGTTTTAAGATCAATTGGAGAATTACGATGTCCCTGATAAATGAGTACCGTGCGACCGAAGATGCTATCAAGGAGCTTCAGAGTCGATTGGCGCAGCTCAGCAGCGATGACCGCTTGAAAACCGAATTGGAGTTCGAGGGCAAGCTGCGCAAGCTGATGGGTGAGTATCAAAAAAGTCTGCGCGACATTATCAACCTGCTTGACCCTACCCCGGCAAAAAATGGCGCGAAGCAGGCAGCTCCAAAAGTCCGCCGCGCACGTATGGTCAAGGTTTATCAGAATCCACATACCGGCGAGTTGATTGAAACAAAGGGCGGTAACCACCGCGGCCTGAAAGCCTGGAAGGAGCAATACGGTGCAGGCACGGTCGACTCCTGGCTGCGCGGCTGACGCTTGCCGCGACAATGAAAACCATAACCCCTTCCGAGGGGTTTTTTATGTCTGATGCCTACAAGTTGAAAAACCATCGAAACCTCCGGGGCACTGCTTGCTCACAGTGGGGCCCACTGGCATTATGCTCACTCTTTCTCTGGTGCTAGCTCACCAGATCGGCGAAAGCCAAGCTGCTTGCAGCACCTACCCAGCGTTTCATCCGATCTTTATGACCCTACCTGAACCTTTAGGATTCAGCCTGGGGCACTCTTCAATGCTGTTTGAACCTCGCCGCGCTTTAGCCGCTTCGCTCATATAGCAAACCGAACAATCCTTACTTAAATGCCGTGACCTCGTGGATTTCAGGTGTTGGCGTCAGCTCCGCCGTATTTATCGGTTACCTATTAGCAATGCCTCCAATACGAGTCATTGACTCCTGCACAGCAGGAACAAATTCTAGACGTTCAGATGGCTGCCGCTGTCAGTAAGCGGGAACTCAACACTTCGGTGTAGTTCCGGGCCAAGGTTTTTTAGACCTGGTCAGCGAGGTCCGCAGTCGGTGCCTCGGGAAGTTTTCAGTCCCAAATAACAACTGCAGCTGCAAGATGGTATGAGAGATAGTTACATCAAGTAGGGCTCCCCCGAACGAAAGGACTAACTCGCCTCCACTCTGCACTGCAGAGTTTTTCCAGGCAACTGGCATACCAGGCTAAAGCACTGACCCTCGCGAAAGCGTGGTCGAAAAAAAACCCGGCACACTGTGTCGGGTTTTTTTTCGCCTGCACAATCTCAGCGCTCAGCCGGTACTAGATCCTCAGCCGCTGAGGCCACAAGGCTGCAGTAGAACAACCAGCCGCAAATGCTGACCAGAAGCAGAGCCACTCCAAGTGAGTTCGTCGTTGCGTCCAACCACTTCGCAGAAGCCTGTAGGAGAACGCCACAGATCACCAATAGCCGCATGGGGCCTAGAATCAATTTGTCGCGCTTCGACAGTGCTTCCTGCATCAATTTGGCCTTCTCCCAGGTGACGCGCCCGGACATCATCGCGGCGACCAGATAGGGCTCAACCTTCCCTCCCATGATGATAAATAAAGGCATGATGCTGAGCTGCTGCTCGACCGCACTCGTGTAGAGGATAACCAGGAGGTTCCTCTTCCCTTCCCCAAACAGCTGGCTAGGAATTTCAAACCGCGGGAGAGATCCCGTTTGCCAGGCGGCAATATCGGAACTAAGCATTGCCCCCAACGCGACGACGTTTAGCAAGCCACCAATGATCAGTGCGAGGGGCGTGGCCAGCCTGAAAAAGTTCCGCCAAGGAGAGCCTGGGCCCATAGCCTTTGTAAACAGCTGCGAACCAGGGATTGCCCCAGCCTTCCAACAGCACAGTGCCAATACAAAAAATACGAGGGGGCTCCCCAAACTGAAGATGTGGAAAGCGGCCTTACCCACTGTCAGCAACAGTACAATTGCAATCATGGCGGCCAAAAAAGTGACCAGAAAATAGAGCGGCAATACCCTGAGAAATATGGGGAGCGCACCATTTAACCAGGTCCGCCAATGGGCAATAGTGATCGCAGGTGTTGTTCGCTGCTCGATCATTGTCAATCTCATATTCCCTCAAGTCTTAGGTGGTGAGGCCACCGACCTTTTCTCCATGTGCGTACCAGACGGACAAGGAACCACGCAAAATCAATCCAGAAGCAAGACTACGGCCACAAGCGAAAAGCGCAAGTACTGCTGCGCCGGTGAGCCCTACTTGCATATTGGAAAGCTGTGAGAGCGTGACTCCACATATCACTGCTCAAGGGAGTCTAACTATGCCTCAACAAATCGATACTGCTCAGCCTTTCACCACCACCCCGACCACTCCCGATGCACTCCATAAAAAACTGGGTGTGTATTGCGTCGCGTGGGAGCAGATGGTGTTAAACGCCATGGCCTATCTCCTGGGCAGCAAGTACCAGGGGGGAAGCTATGAAATTCGTGAGTACTTCAATGGCGCATTTGCGCTGATCCTTCCGGATCAGGGCGCAAAGAATGTCGTCAGATACGGGCACAGTGAGGAGAGTATGACCATGGAAGCTGCCTCGTTTGTCGCAAACCTGATGGCGTTCTCGGCTTGCAATTCCACTGCCATCGAAAATGAAGACGAGGCCGGCAACCTGATGCTGCACGATTACTACTTTGCGTTGAAAGAAGCCGTTAGCGGCAGGTACGGCTTCATCATCGACGCCAGTGCCGAGGATGGAACACGGCCGCTCAACGAGGATGAACTCGTTAAGGTCCAGGCCGAAGCGAAACCCCACCCGGAGCAGAATGCCATTCTCCGTATGATCAACTGAGCCTTTTAACGTCTCACCCCCTTTGTCGAGCTCAAGGGGGCGAGACAGAGCTATTCCCCATCAAAGGTGATGACCCCTCGGTAATACATACGCTCGCATCGTTACCGCGGCGGGCTATGCAACTCTACCCCTACAGCCTAGCAACCCGAGGCCGCAATCCAATGACTGTTCCCCCGGCAAAACCCCAACTCGATTTGTTTGAGCATGTTGAAAATGCCTTTAAGGCAAACCCTAACCGCCCTCTAAGCAACGATGAGCTTTATCACATCGTGGGCCGCACGGCCGAGATTCCTGACCATGTGATGAACGCTCGGAGCCCGATCGGCGCCGCCGGCGATTTGCACTCCACAACCCGGCGATCGATCCGCTGGCAACAACAGTCACTCAAAGCGCTTGGAGTGGTTGAGCGGGTCGAAGGTGCCAGAGGGCTATGGCAGCTTACCGAGAAGGCTAAAAAGGGGCTGAACAAGCCCTCACCCGGCGTCACCCTGCTTGGGTTCAGCACCAACCTCGGACTGGCCTTGTGGGGAACGTCTCCAGACGCTTTGGCCGGGCTCGATGAGCCGATTGAACTCGTCCTGACTTCCCCCCCATTCCCCCTGAGAATTTCTCGAGCGTATGGCAACCCCACGGCGAGTGAATTTGTCGACTTTATCTGCCAGGTCCTTGAACCCATCGTGCCGAAAATTTCGGCAACTGGAAGCCTCGTATTGAACATGACCAATGATTCATTCCTCGAAAAATCACCAGGCAGATCCACGTATTTGGAACGCACAATTATTGCCCTCGAGGACCGATTGGGACTGACGCTCATGGACAGGGTTCCATGGATAAATTTGTCGAAGGCACCAGGTCCAATGCAGTGATCTGGCACTTGGAAAGCGTTAGATTGCTGTGATATTAGAAACAGTCACTTAGAAACTCATGCGCTTTAGGGGTGCTTCTACCACCCTAAATGGCCAGAGCAGACAAAGTGAATGGGATTCTAAT
>NZ_JASCOM010000123.1:0-18093 GCF_029959925.1 Pseudomonas sp. PS02303 | reverse complement strand
GCTTGCTCCCGCTCGGCTGCGAAGCAGTCGCATGGCTTTTGGGGCCGCTTCGCGACCCAGCGGGAGCAAGCTCCCTCGCCACAAAAACGCGCTCCCACAGGGGTTCGTTGTCGACAAAATGTTAGGGCAGTTCACCGCGTCACACTGGCGCGGCTTCCTGGATCTCGAACGATTCATCGGACCGATACTGCCCCGGCGTCATGCCAAACCAGCGGCTACAAGCTTTGTTGAAGCTGCTGTGGTCATGAAAGCCAAGGAGATAGGCGACATGCTTCATGTTGAAGTGAGAATGGCGCAGGTAGAAATCAGCGAGTTGCCGGCGCACCGCGCTCAGCACGTCCTTGAACTGTGTCCCTTCCTTTTCCAGCGCTCGTTGCAGCGTTCGCTTGCTGATGTTCAAGGCCGCCGCAATCGATTCCATGTCGCATTGCCCCTGGCCCTGACTCAGGCGCTCGGTAATCAGCGCGCGAATTCGCCCGACAATGCAAAAACCAAACAGCAGGTCCAGTTGCGCCTCGGCAAAACTGTCATGCAGCACCGCCAGCGTTTCGTTGGCCATGCTCAACGGTCGCATCAATTCCTGCCCGTCAAACAAAATGCTGTCGTAAGGCGCGTTGAACTGCAGATTGCAGCCAAACAGCCGTCGATGCTCGGTGGTGTCTTCGGGTTCTGGATAGGTGAATTCGACGCTCAAGGGTTGCGGTGCGTTGCCGCCCGCCAGCTTGCGGCAGAACCCCAACAACGACGCCAGCCCGGCATCGGTGTATTGGCGCGGTTTGACCGAACCCTGCTGCTGATGATCGAGCCCGGACAACCGGTAATGTTGCTGTTCGGCGGTAAAGAACAGGCTGAACCCGGTGCCAATCAGCGGACTGAAACGGACCAGGCGTTCGAGGGCGTTTTTCAGGTTCAGGCTGGACATCATGGTGTAGCCGATGATCTGAAAGCTGCCGGGGTGGAAACTGCCATAGGCCCTCAAGCCAATGTCCTGATCGCCCGAGGCTTCGGCGGCCAGCTCCCAGAGTCGATAGATGGCCTTTCGCTCGCAAAACGCACCTGGTTGGTCCGCGAGGTCAATGTCTAGTCCAGCCTCCCGACACAGACTGGCAACATCCAGTCCTTGGGCCGAGAGCGTATTGACCAGCACGCTGGCATAGCCTGAACTCATTTTATACATGGCGTCCTCAATGACCTGTGGAACCGGACATCCTGTCCGGAGCCGTGACTGATCTGAAATAAATCAAATATTAACGAGTGGTTCCGTTGCCAATATTGATCCCAGTATAGGTAATCCTCATTTTTCGCCACTGTTCCCGGCCATTCGTCGCCCGGATGCAACTAAACCAGCCATGGCGCCTTTGGACACCAGCCCGTCACCTCCAAACACTTCCGCATCCCCCGCCAATACCGAACAATCGCCCATCTTGCAGCGCAAAACAAAAAAGAGGAACGGAGCTTATGAAGTCGCTTGGTCGTATTGCGTTGGTCACAGGTGGTATGGGTGGGATTGGTACGGCGATCAGCCAGCGCCTGTACAAGGAAGGGTTCAAAGTCATCGTCGGTTGCAGCTCGGATTCCGCCCGCAAAAACGACTGGATTGCCGGCCAATTGGCAGCCGGTTATCAGTTCGAATGCATCTACGGCGACATCACCGATTGGGAGTCGACGCGCAAGGCCTTCGAGATGGCGCGGGAACAATTCGGCCCGATCGATGTGTTGGTCAATAACGCCGGCATCACCCGGGATGCCTCCTTCCGCAAGTTGACGCCCGAGGACTGGAATGCCGTGATCGGCACCAACTTGAGCGGCATGTTCAACACCACCAAGCAGGTGATTGAAGGAATGTTGGCCAAAGGCTGGGGACGGGTCATCAATATCTCCTCGATCAACGGCCAACGAGGCCAGTTCGGCCAGACCAACTACAGCGCGGCCAAGGCCGGCATCCATGGCTTCACCATGGCCCTGGCGCGGGAAGTGTCCGGCAAGGGCGTGACCGTCAACACCGTCTCCCCGGGTTACATCCAGACCAGCATGACCGCGGCCATCCGCCCGGACATCCTCGACACCATGATCGCCGCCACCCCCGTCGGGCGCCTCGGCCAACCCGAAGAAATCGCCTCGATCGTCGCCTGGCTGGCCTCCGATGAATCGGGCTACAGCACCGGCGCTGATTTCTCGGTGAACGGCGGCATGAACATGCAGTAGACCGATCAGGGCAAGGACGCCCTGCTCCCGCTCGACAACATCTTAATGAGGTCACGCATGAACGAAGTCGTAATCGTTGCCGCTACACGTACCGCCATCGGCAGTTTTCAAGGGGCCTTGTCCGCGATTCCAGCCACTGAACTGGGCGCAGCGGTGATCCGCCGTCTGCTGGAAGAAACCGGCCTGGACGGCACGCAGATTGATGAAGTGATTCTGGGCCAGGTGCTCACCGCAGGCTCGGGGCAAAACCCGGCACGTCAGACGGCAATCAAGGCCGGCCTGCCCTTCACCACCCCTGCCCTGACGCTGAACAAGGTCTGCGGCTCGGGCCTCAAGGCTGTGCAACTGGCGGTTCAGGCGATCCGCTGCGGCGACGCCGAGCTGGTGATTGCCGGCGGTCAGGAAAACATGAGCCTGGCGCCTTATGTGCTGCCCAAGGTACGCACCGGTTTGCGTCTGGGTCATGCGCAGTTGCAAGACAGCGTGATTCAGGACGGTTTGTGGGATGCCTTCAACGACTACCACATGGGAATCACCGCTGAGAATCTGGCCACGCAGTACAGCGTCAGCCGCGAAGATCAGGACGCCTTCGCCGCCGCCTCGCAACAGAAAGCAGCCGCCGCCATCGAAGCGGGCTACTTCAAGGGGCAAATCACCCCGATCCTGATCCCTCAGCGCAAGGGCGATACGCTGGTGTTCGACACGGATGAACAACCGCGCCCGGGCGGCACGCTGCAAGCGTTGAGCAACCTTAAACCGGCGTTCAAGAAAGACGGCAGCGTGACCGCCGGCAATTCGTCGACTCTCAACGATGGCGCCGCCGTGTTGCTGCTGGCCAGCGCCGCCAAGGCCCAGGCCCTCGGCTTGCCGGTGCTGGCGCGCATCAAGGCTTACGCCAGTGCGGGCGTCGACCCGTCGATCATGGGCATCGGCCCGGTCCCGGCCACCCGTCTGGTGCTGGAAAAAGCCGGCTGGAGCCTGGACGACCTCGACCTGATCGAAGCCAACGAAGCGTTTGCCGCGCAATCACTGGCGGTTGGCAAGGAACTGGGTTGGGACACCGCCAAGGTCAACGTCAACGGTGGCGCGATTGCGTTGGGGCATCCGATCGGCGCGTCGGGCGCGCGAATTCTGGTCTCGCTGGTGCACGAGCTCATTCGCCGTGACGGCAAAAAAGGCCTGGCCACGTTGTGCATCGGTGGCGGCCAAGGTGTCAGCCTGGTCATCGAACGATAACAAGAATCACAGGACTGCTTGCTTGACTGCTGACGCGGTGCCGAATGGCGGCACCGCGGTTTTTTTCTGCCCGGTTTACCGATGTGGGCAAGGAGTTCCATGGACAATAACGCGCACACCTTCAACACCTTCTGGTCAGGCCAGGTCCCGTTCATTGCCTCCTTTGCAGTGCAACAATTACGCTTGTGGGTGAGCACCAATCCTTGGTTCACCGGCCAGGAATACGAGAAGTGGTTTGACCTGCCACGCACCACACTGGAAAGCCTGCAAGCCGAGTATCAAACCCAATGGGGTGATCTGGGCCAGCGGCTGCTGACCGGCCAGCCGTTTTCCTTTGAAGATCGACGTTTTTCCAGTGGCAACTGGAGCACACCGCTGTTCGGCTCCCTCGCGGCGTTCTACCTGCTCAATGCCGGTTTTCTGCTGAAGCTGCTCGATAAACTGCCGATCAAAGACAAGAAACCCCGCCAGCGTCTGCTGTATCTGGTGGAGCAAGCGATTGCCGCCGGGGCGCCCAGCAACTTTCTGGCGAGCAACCCCGATGCCTTGCAACGCGTCGTCGACACTCAGGGCGGCAGCCTGTTCACCGGCCTGTTGCACCTGGCCAGCGACCTGCAAGAAGGCAAGATGCGTCAGTGCGACAGCGGCGCTTTCAAGGTCGGCGTGGACCTGGCCAACACCCCCGGCGAAGTGGTGTTCGAGAACGAACTGTTCCAGTTGATTCAGTACTACCCGCAAAGCGAAACCCAGTACCGGCGCCCGGTGTTCATCGTCCCGCCGTCGATCAACAAGTACTACATCCTCGACCTGCGCCCGGACAACTCGATGGTTCGCCATCTGCTGCAACAAGGCCACCCGGTGTTCCTGATGTCGTGGCGCAACTTCGATCAGGCGCACGCCGGCACCACCTGGGATGACCTGATCGACACCGGCATCATCAAAGGCCTGCAAGTGACCCGCGAGATCAGCGGCGAACAACGCCCCAATTGCGTGGGTTTCTGCATCGGCGGCACGCTGTTGAGTTCGGCGCTGGCGGTACTGGCGGCGCGCGGCGACAAGGACATTGGCAGCGTGAGCCTGTTGACCACCTTCCTCGATTACCTCGACACCGGCCCCATCGACATCTTCGTCGACGAACAACTGGTGGCCTACCGCGAGCGCACCATCGGTGGTCAGGAGGGCCCCATCGGCCTGTTCAAGGGCGAGGACATGGGCAACACCTTCTCGCTGCTGCGCCCGAATGATTTGTGGTGGAACTACAACGTCGACAAATACCTCAAGGGCCAGAAACCCATCCCCCTCGACTTGCTGTTCTGGAACAACGACAGCACCAACCTTCCGGGGCCGATGTACTGCTGGTATCTGCGTCACACCTACCTGCAGAACGACCTGAAATCAGGTGAGCTGGACTGCTGCGGGGTCAAGCTCAACCTGCGCGCCATCGATGCACCGGCGTACATCCTCGCCACCCACGACGATCACATCGTGCCGTGGCGCAGCGCTTACGCCAGCACCCAATTGCTCTCCGGGACCAAGCGCTTTGTGCTGGGTGCCTCAGGGCACATCGCCGGGGTGATCAACCCACCGGCCAAGGAAAAACGCCATTACTGGACCAACAATCGAGTGTCGAAGGATCCCGACACCTGGTTCATGAATGCCCAGGAACAGGCCGGCAGCTGGTGGAATGACTGGTTTGTCTGGCTGGCAGACCAGGCCGGCGAGCGTCAGCCGTCGGTGTCGCACATCGGCAACGCGCACTACCCGGCGCTGGAATCGGCACCCGGGCGTTATGTGATGCAATGACCGAAGGCCCCGCGCACTGACCGATATTGCGCGGGGCCGTTCTTCAGGCGTCCTCGCAAATAACCAAACACAGCACATCGCTTCAATATTCCCGCCTGAATCTGCGCAACCATGGCCTCCTCACTCACCCGTAAGGACCTCGCCATGGCCATCGCCAAAGCTGCTCCCGGCAAAACCCTGCTGACCCCGACCGACCACACCCTGATCATGATTGATCACCAATCGCAGATGTCCTTCGCGACCAAGTCGATCGACGTCGTCACCCTGCGCAACAACGCAGCCCTCGTGGCCAAGGCCGCGCGCGGCTTCAAAGTCTCGACCATCCTGACCACTGTCGCCGAGAAGAGCTTTTCCGGGCCGATCTTCGACGAAATCAAGTCGGTGTTTCCTGAACACAACGTCATCGACCGCACCAGCATGAACACCTGGGAAGACGAGCGCATCGCCGTCGAAGTCAACAAATTCGGCAAACAGAAAATCGTCCTCGCCGGCCTGTGGACCTCGGTGTGCATCGTCGGCCCGGCGCTGTCGGCCATCGACCAGGGTTTTGAGGTCTACGTGATTGCCGACGCCTGTGGCGACGTCAGCACCGAAGCCCATGAAATGGCTATGCAGCGCATGATCCAGATCGGCGCCCGTCCAATGACCTCGCTGCAATACCTGCTCGAACTGCAACGCGACTGGGCACGTACCGAAACCTATGAAGAAACCGTGAAAACCTCGATTGCCAACGGTGGTTCCTACGGTCTTGGCCTGATCTACGCCAAAACAATGTTCGGTGCCTCGGAAGGCCATTAAGCGGTCCTCCTCTGAAAAGCGAGCGACTGCGGACCCTCCGCAGTCGCTGCTGCGTGGTGATTGATGATGAAGTTTGGCAAGCAAGACCTGCGTACCCGGTTGCCCTTTTGGTTGTCGGTGCTGTTCGCCGGAACAGCCTGGGCGGATGAACCCGCACAAGGGTTTCTGGATGGCGCGGCGCTTGACGTGCTCAGCCGCACCTTCTACCTCAACAGCGACTACCGGTCCCCTTCGCCGACAGGTAAAAGCTATAAAGCCGAGTGGGCTCAAGGCTTTATCAGCACTTTTGAATCTGGATTCACACCCGGCACGCTCGGCTTAGGCCTCGACGCCCACGCCTTTCTGGGATTGAAGCTGGATGGCGGCAAAGGTCATTCCGGGACCGGATTGCTGCCCGTGAATGATGACGGCCGTAGCGAAGACAACTATTCCAGTGGCGGCGGCGCACTGAAAATCAGAGCCTCGCGAACCACCTTGGCGTTCGGTGAAATGATGGTGGAAACCCCGGTGTTCGACACCGCGGACAAACGCTTGCAACCGGAATACGCCACAGGCTTTCTATTGAACAGCCGCGAAATCGATGACGTGAATCTGCTGGCCGGGCATTTCACCGCGTTCAAAAACCAGGACAGTTCTTCGAGCAAAGGCAATTTCTACGGCTACGGCGCCAACACCGAAGCCGGAGGCATTACGTTTCTGGGCACTGACTTATTCACCCAACGCCCCGTCGGCGGCGCGCTCTATGCCTCAGAACTCAGCGACACCTGGCATCAGTACTACGCCAACCTGCACCTGAAGCAGCCCGGGGTGTTCCTCGACGCCAATCTCTACCACACGCAAGACACCGGCAAAGCGCTGGCCGGCGCCATCGACAACACCGCGTTCAGCCTGTCGGGCAAGTACACCGTCGATGCCCACGCCTTCACCCTGGCCTATCAAAAAATCAATGGCGATACGCCGTTCGATTTTGTCGGCGGCGACTCGATCTACCTCGCCAACTCGATCAAGTACGCCGATTTCAACGGCGCCCACGAACGCTCATGGCAGGCACGCTACGACCTCGATTTGAGCACCTTCGGCATACCTGGCCTGAATTTCATGACCCGTTACGTCATGGGCAGCCGGATCGACGGCACCCGTGCGCCCAAGGGCGGCGCCTACAACCCTTTCGATGAGTCCATCGGCGAATACGTGCCACAACAAGGCGATGGCGGCCGGCATTGGGAGCGCGACATCGACCTGCGCTACATCGTGCAGTCCGGCGCGGCCAAAGGGTTATCGCTGCAACTGTCCCATGTCTCGCATCGGGCCAATGCGGCGCAGGCCGGCGATGATATTGACCGGGTGTACGTGGTCGTTCAGTACCCGCTGAATTTCGGGCATCTATGAAGGGAAATGGCGGAAGGCAGCCGGAGTCGAACCTGCCCGGGAACGGATGCCGTCCCCAACCGGGTTTGAAGCCCGGCCGCGCCACCGGGCGCGATTGCCTTCCTTGAAGTCAGTTTCCTGATGGCTGGGCCAGGGCATTGTCGAGCCGCAGATGGCGCTTGTCGCCAAAGCGTCGGGTCAGGCCCAGCCGGTCGAAGTATTCGAGGATCTGGATGCTGCGCTTGCGCCCCAGGCCCACGGCATCGCGAAATGCCGTGACCTGAATCACCGGGTTCTGCGCGGCCAGTTGCACAAGCATAGCCGCCAATCGGCGAATGACTGCTTCGGTGTAGAACAGGTCGCGGACGACCTGATGCACCAGCCCCAGCCTCGCCATTTTTCGCAGCAGCAGGCGCACCGTCACTTCGTCATGGCCAAGGTCGCGCACCCATGGGGCATTGAATCCGGCCTGTTCGAACAACGGTTGCAGCTGTTGCCACAACGCTTCGTCCTCTTCGCTCAAGCGCACCTGATGCTCGGGCAAATGCAGCCACGGCCCGCTGGCCAGCATGGCGCCACTGGTGAGTAATTCGTCGACCAGGCTGATGAAAGTCGGCCGATCCAAAGATGTCCCGGCGAAGCGCCGCAAGCGATCCCGGTCGGGGCCCATCTGGTCCGGTTCGAGCTGGTGGAAACGAGCCAGATGCCCCAGCAATGGCGCTTTCAGCGCTTCCCAACGGTCAGCGCTGAACAGCAAGGGTCCTTGGCGGGTATCGATCAAACGGATATTGGCGGGCAGGGCCCAGGTGTCACGCGGCCGGTTGAACTGACGCTCCAGGCGTCGCGGGTCGAGCCCGGTTTCACTGTTCAGCAATAACGCAGGCAGCACGTCTTCCAGCTCATGGCGGGTGGCGAGTGCCTGCAGCTGCGCCAATCGCTCGGGGCTGCGACGGTGTCGGGTCGGGGCGAACGGGTCGAGCACCCGGCCACCGCCGAGGGTTCGTTGAGCGCTCTGGTCACGCAGAATCAACGGATCGCCCTTCACCACCTGCGCCGGCGCATTCAGCAGGATTTGCGCGAACATCCGTTCACCCGGCGCAACGCTGGCACCTTCCAACAGCGCCACTCGCCCCGTGACATCCTGCGTCCCCAAGTGAACATGCACCGTTTGAAAGTGCTCGAACGCCTTGGCTTCGCTGGCCAGTAACCGCATGTCGATGTCCAGGCGCTGGGTCGGTGCGTAGAGCCACTCGGACACCAGCCAGTGGCCACGGTGAATCTGCTCCAGTGCCAAGCGCTCGGCACTCAGGTTCAGCGCCACTCGCTGACCCGCAACCCCAATCTCTGCGGCCTGGTTTTGCGCATGCAAGCCACGCACGCGCACGGACTTGCCCAACGGACCGAGCATCAGCGTATCGCCCACGGCAACCTGCCCGGACAGCGCCGTGCCGGTCACCACGATACCGGCCCCGGCCACGCTGAACGCACGATCAATCGCCAGACGAAAACCGCCACGGGTGCTGCGTTGCAGCACATCACGCTGCGCATCCAGCAAGGCCAGACGCAACGTCTCGACGCCCTCCCCGGTCACGCTCGACAGGGCAATCTGCGGCGCGCCGGCATACGGCCCGGGCGCCAGCAAACTTTCGATTTGTTCGCGCACGGCCTGCACGCGGGCCGGATCGACCCGGTCGCATTTGCTGATCGCCACCAGCGCCCGAGGGATGCCCAGCAGTTCGACGATTGCCAGATGTTCGCGGGTCTGGGGCATGACGCCGTCATCCGCCGCCACTACCAGCAATACCAGATCGATGCCCTGGGCTCCGGCCAGCATGTTGTGAGTGAAGCGCTCATGACCCGGTACGTCGATAAAACCGGTCAATGCAGCGCTCGGTTCCAATGCGGCGTAGAGATAACCGAGGTCGATGGTCATGCCGCGCTCGCGCTCTTCCCGGCGACGGTCGCCGGCCTGGCCAGTCAATGCCTGGAGTAACGCCGTCTTGCCGTGGTCGATGTGCCCGGCGGTGCCGACAATCACCCTGGAACCTGCAATTGATCGAGTTGCGCCCGCCACGCGGCTTCGTCGTCCAGTTGGCGCAGGTCCAGCCACAGCGCGTCGTCGTCAATCCGGCCAAGCACCGGAATGGCCAGCTGACGGAACGCGGCCTCCAGCCCCAGTAAATGCCGGCCGCGCAGGCGTTTACTCACCAACGGGCGCAGGCACAACGCCGCGCTCGGCAGGCGAGCCACCGGTTGGCTGCCGCTGCCGATCATGCCCAGCGCCGCCACTGCGCTGACGCTCCAGCCATCGCCCAGAGCCTGCGCCAATGACGGTTGCAGGCGTTCGGCTTGCGCAAGAATGTCGGCCTGCGCTCGGGTCAGCAGGCGCAGGCTCGGCAGTCGTTCGGCCAGTTGATCGGGATTGCGGTACAGACTCAACACCGCTTCGAGGGCTGCCAGGGTCAGTTTGTCGACCCGCAACGCACGTTTGAGCGGGTTCTTCTTGATCTTCGCGATCAAGTCTTTGCGGCCGACGATCAACCCGGCCTGTGGACCGCCGAGTAACTTGTCGCCGCTGAAGGTGACGATGTCCGCGCCATCGATCAACGCCTGGCGCACCGTGGGTTCGGCGGGCAAGCCCCAACGGGTCAGGTCCAGCAGACTGCCGCTGCCAAGGTCTTCGAGCAGTGGCAGCCCGTGCTTGTGCGCCAATTCAGCCAACTCGGCCGTCGGCACCCGGGCGGTGAAGCCTTCAATGGCGTAATTGCTCGCATGCACCCGCATCAGCAGACCACTGCGCGGGCCAATCGCCGCCTCGTAATCCCGGGCGTGGGTGCGATTGGTGGTGCCGACTTCGTGCAGTTTGACGCCGGCCCTGGCCATGATGTCGGGAATGCGGAAGGCGCCGCCGATTTCGATCAGCTCGCCTCGTGAAATGATCCCTTCCTTGCGCGCGCCCAGGCTGTTGAGCGTCAGCAGCACGGCAGCGGCGTTATTGTTGACCACGGTCACGGCTTCGGCACCGGTCAGTTCACGGATCAGGCCTTCGATCAGGTCGTCACGGTCGCCGCGCTTGCCGCTTTGCAGGTCGAATTCGAGATTGAGCGGATAGCGAGCGGCCCTTTGCACCGCATCGATGGCTTCGTCTGGCAATAACGCGCGGCCAAGGTTGGTGTGCAGCACCGTGCCGGTCAGGTTGAACACCCGGCGTACCTGGCTGCGATGCTGGAGATCCAGGCGCTCGCCCGCTCTGCCAGCCAAGACTTCGGGGGTGATTTCAACGGCGTCGAGTTGGCTTGACAGAACCGGTTCGCGCAGGTCATCCAGCAACTGCCGCAGGCTGGCCAGCAGCGCGTCACGCCCATAGCGCTCGGTCAATGGCAGGCACGCCGGATGGCGCAGCAAACTGTCGATGGAAGGCAGCCGCAAGGCTGGGCTGGCGGATCTGGCAGGCATCAGGCGCTCCCGCAAACGTTAACTGTCGCGCCTGAGTGTAGCCGTTGTGCTTAATCGCCTCCCGGTGCGAGCAGAAGATTCGGTGCCGGGCGCACGTAACCCTCCTGTTCCAGACGCATGTCCAGCATCAGGCTGGTCAGGTCGGTCGAGAGCGCTTCGGCCTCGGCGTCGTTTTCCAGGTACAGCAGTTTCAGGTAGCTGTGGCAGCCGGGGCAGGTTTCGGCGCGCAGCGGCGCCTGATTGGCGGCATGGCGGTCGTCATCGAGGCTGACGTATTCCAGGCCTTTGCTTTGTTCGCAGTACACGCATTTGACCCGCACCACGTGCCATTCGCAGGCACACAACGAGCACACCAGATAACGCAAACCGTTGTGTTTGCCGCGATGGCGAATGACCCCGGCCATGGCCGGCGAACCACAGGCCGGGCATTGGTTGAGGCTGTCGCCGGGTTTGAGCGCAAGCTTCGGCGTGTGCAGCAGCCAATGACTGAACGCGGCCTGCAACGCTGCGCCAAGAAAGGGCACCAGCGCCGCCGGCAGCAGCGAATACTGGCCGCTGACCAGTGCGATCGCCCAGGCTTTGCGTTGCCCGCTGTTGGCATTGCGCAAGGACGCGATGGCTTTCTCGACGGCGGAGTCTGGTGGTGGCGAATACCGCTGCAACAAGGCGTCGAGATACGCGAGCCAGGTGTCTTCGCGCACCAGGCTGTCGGCGGCGAACGGTGGCAGACCGTGTTGCTGGCACATTCGCAGACGCTCGGGATCGAGTGGCGCCGAGTCAGGTGGATTGTCCAACAGGTCCTGCTGAACGCGGCACAGGTCCGCCACCAGCCGCAAGTAATCGGCCAGTGGGTGCCCGTCTGCCAGTTTTTCCAGGCGCAGCGCCCGCAACGCGAACAGGTTGTTCGGTGGCAGGTGCAGGAACGGCGGAGAACCCGCCGCCGCTTCGATCTCTCCAGGCTCAAGAATGGTTGCCAAAGGGCTTATCCTTTTTTGCTGATCGGCCGCTCAGGGTGCTCGTCCCGGGTCACTTCCCGATACCAGAGCTCATGGTGCTTCTTCGCCCAGGCGCGGCTGACCCCGCCATGCACCATGGCGCTGACCGAGCCTTTGATCCAGATCCCTGCGTAAATGTGGATGATGATGCTCAACACCAGCACAAAACCCGCCAACGCGTGAAGCAGCATCGCCCAGCGAATCGAGGTGATGCCGAAGTATTCGCTGAAATATGCACGCCAGATCACCAACCCGCTGAACAGCAACACCAGCATGCACAGCAACAAGATCCAGAACAGCAGCTTCTGCCCCGGGTTGTACTTGCCGATCGGCGGCACACCCTCCTCTTCATTGCGGATCACCCGCCCGACGCGCCGGAGCCACAACCGGTCATTGCTGATAAAGAAATTCGCCCGAAAGAACTGGATCACCAGGCCGAGGAACAGCACAAACATCGCCACCCCCAGGAACGGGTGCAGGATGCGTGTCCACGGCCCGCCGCCGAACAGGTGGCTTAGCCAGAACAACGCCGGGTGAAAGAGCGCCAGGCCTGACAGCGCGGCCGTGAAAAACAGGATCGCCACCAGCCAGTGATTGGTGCGCTGGTTTGGGGTGTAGCGCAGGATCTGTCTGCGGATCATGGTCTGTCCTCCCCACGCGGATCAAAGGTATGCACCGACGGATCGACTTCATGCACGGCCGGGTCGTTGAGCGGCGGCAATTCATCTTCTTCAACCACTTGCGGCCCGACGCGCACGTAATGGAAGAACCCGGCCAGCACCGCCAGGCCCATGGCCAGCAAGCCCAAGGGTTTGCTCACGCCTTTCCACAATTCCACCAGCGGGCTGATCGTCGGGCTGCCCGGCAAACCGGCGTACAGCGTCGGCGTGTCGGCGTGATGCAGCACGTACATGACGTGCGTACCGCCCACGCCTTCGGGGTCGTACAGGCCGGCGTGATCGAAGCCGCGGCTTTTCAGGTCGACGATGCGTTCGGCGGCGTGTTCTTTCATGTCTTCCTTGCTGCCGAACACGATGGCGCCGGTCGGGCAGGTTTTCACGCAGGCCGGTTCCAGCCCCACTTCCACCCGGTCTGAACACAAGGTGCATTTATAGGCCTTGTGATCCTTTTGCGAGATCCGCGGAATGTTGAACGGGCACCCGGTGATGCAATAGCCGCAACCGATGCAATGGTCCTGATCGAAATCGACGATGCCGTTGGCGTGCTTGATGATCGCCCCCGGGCTCGGGCACGCCGCCAGGCAACCCGGCTCGGCGCAGTGCATGCAGCCATCCTTGCGGATCAGCCACTCCAGGTTGCCGGCATCGGTTTCATGCTCGGTGAAGCGCATCAGGGTCCAGGTTTCTGCGCTGAGGTCTTGCGGGTTGTCGTAGGTGCCGAGGTTGTGGCCGACGTCGTCGCGCAACTCGTTCCATTCCGAACAGGCGACCTGGCAGGCCTTGCAACCGATGCACTTGGTGGTGTCGATCAGCTTGGCCACTTCCTCCTGGTTGCGCACCGAGGACGGCACGGTGGTGGTGGCCGAACGGGCGATGATGTCTTGGCTGGCCATTTAGACTTTCTCCACGTTGACCAGGAATGACTTGGATTCCGGGGTCTGTGTGTTGCCATCGCCGAGGAACGGCACCAGGGTGTTGGTCAGGTAACCGTGGCGCGTGAGGCCGGTAAAGCCCCAGTGCAGCGGGATACCGATCTGATGCACCACCTGATTGTTGACCTGCAGCGGACGAATCCGCTTGGTCACCACCGCCACCGCTTCGATGTGCCCGCGCTTGGAACTGACCCGGACCCGGTCGCCGGCGACAATGCCTTTCTCCTTGGCCAGCACTTCACCAATCTCGACGAATTGCTCGGGTTGGGAAATCGCGTTGAGCTTGCAATGCTTGCTCCAGAAGTGGAAATGCTCGGTCAGCCGGTAGCTGGTCGCCGCATACGGATAGTCTTTGGCCACGCCGAGGGAATCCCACACCGAATCGAAGATCCGTGCCGCCGGGTTGCTGGTGGCTTTCTTGTTTTGCGGGTGCAGCGGGTTGATGCCGATCGGCGTCTCGAACGGCTCGTAATGCTCGGGAAATGGGCCTTCGTTCATCTTGTCGACGGCGAAGAACCGCGCGATGCCTTCGGGGTTCATGATGAACGGATTCATCCCTGCTTCCGGCGGCGAGTCGGCCTTGAAGTCCGGCACATCGGTGCCGCCCCAGGCTTTACCGTTCCACCACACCAGGCGCTTTTTCTCGTCCCATGGCTTGCCTTGCGGGTCGGCCGAAGCGCGGTTGTAGAGAATCCGTCGGTTGGCCGGCCAGGACCAGGCCCAGCCCTGATGTTGGTGCATGCCGTAGGGGTCGCTGTTGTCGCGCCGGGCCATCTGATTGCCCGCCTCGGTCCAGCTGCCGCAGAAAATCCAGCAGCCGCACGCCGTGCTGCCGTCGTCCTTGAGCTGGCCAAACCCGGCCAGTTGCGCATTCGCCTTGATCGTCGCGCCCGTGGCGTCGGTGTAGTCGGTGACGGCCGTGCCGTTGATTTCTCGCGCCAGTTCTTCCGGCGAGGGTTCGTCGGCGATCTTGTACGGCCACGACAGTTTGAGGATCGGGTCGGGATAAGCCCCGCCCTTGGCTTGATAGCGCTGGCGCAGCCGCAGGAACAGTTCGCTCATGATCTGAACGTCGGTGCGCGCCTCGCCCGGGCCATCGGCGCCTTTCCAGTGCCATTGCAGCCAGCGGCTGCTGTTGACCAGCGAGCCGTCCTCCTCGGCGAAACAGGTGGTGGGCAGGCGAATGACTTCGGTCTGGATGCCGGCGGTTTCCACATCGTTGTACGGCCCGACATTGCGCCAGAACTCCGAGGTTTCAGTGGACAGCGGGTCCATCACCACCAGCCATTTGAGCTTGGCCAGGGCCGCCATGACGCGATTCTTGTCAGGCAGCGCCGCGATGGGGTTGAACCCCTGGCACATATAGCCGTTGACCTTGCCCTGGCCCATCAGGTCGAACACTTTGAGGATGTCGTAGTTGGGAATGTCCAGTTTCGGCAAATAGTCGTAAGCCCAGTTGTTCTCCAGCGTGGCGTTGTCGCGGTACCAGGCCTTCATCAGGCTGACGTGGAATTTGCTGTAGTTCTGCCAGTAGGACAGCTGCCCCGGACGCAACGGCATTTGCGTGCGCTTGGTGATGTAGGCGGTGTAATCCTGCTCGGCGTCGTTCGGCAGGGTCAGGTAGCCCGGCAGTGCGTTGGACAGTAAGCCGAGGTCGGTCAAGCCCTGGATGTTGGAGTGCCCGCGCAAGGCATTGACGCCCCCGCCCGGCATGCCGACGTTGCCTAACAGCAGTTGCACCATCGCCGCGCTGCGGATGATTTGCGAACCGATCGAGTGCTGGGTCCAGCCCAGCGCGTAGAGAATCGTCATGGTCTTGCCCGGTTGCGAGCAGGTGGCGATTTCTTCCCAGATCCTCTGCATGGCATCAACCGGCATACCGCAAATCTGGCTCGCCAGTTCGATGTTGTAGCGGCTGTAATGCTGCTTCATCAGCTGATACACGCAGTGCGGGTCTTGCAGGCTCGGGTCGGTTTTGACGAAACCGTCCGGGCCCAATTCGTACCCCCAGCCGGATTTGTCGGTATACACACGTTTGGCCGCGTCGTAACCGCTGAATATGCCGTCCTCGAAGCCGTACCCCGCTTTGACGATAAACGACACGTCGGTGTAGTTGCGCACGTATTCGTGCTGGATTTTGTTCTCGTTCAGCAGGTAATTGATCAACCCGCCCATGAAGGCGATGTCGGTGCCGGTGCGAATGGGCGCGTAATAGTCGGCCACCGAGGCGGTCCGGGTAAAACGCGGATCGACCACGATCAAGCGCGCCTTGTTGTGCGCCTTGGCTTCGGTCACCCATTTGAAACCGCACGGGTGCGCTTCTGCTGCGTTGCCGCCCATCACCAGGATCAGATTCGCGTTGGCGATATCGGTCCAGTGATTGGTCATGGCACCACGGCCGTACGTCGGGGCAAGACTTGCCACCGTCGGGCCGTGTCAGACACGCGCCTGGTTATCGAACCCCAGCATGCCGAGACTGCGAATGACCTTGTGGGTGATATAACCCGCTTCGTTGGACGCCGCCGAGGCTGCGAGAAAACCGGTAGTCAGCCAGCGGTTCACCGTTTGGCCTTTGTCGTTCTTCTCGATGAAGTTGGCGTCGCGGTCGGCCTTCATCAGGTCGGCAACGCGATCCAGTGCCTCATCCCAGGAGATGCGCGTCCACTCGGTGCTGCCGGGTTTGCGCACCTGCGGATATTGCAGGCGCCCGGGGCTGTGAATGAAGTCCAGCAGGCCGGCGCCTTTGGGGCACAGGGTGCCGCGGTTGACCGGGTGGTCTGCGTCGCCTTCGATGTGGATGATGCTTTGCGAGACGTTTTTGGCGTTATCGCCCTGGCTGTACATGATCAACCCGCAGCCGACCGAGCAGTACGGGCAGGTGTTGCGGGTTTCATGGGTGTGGGCGAGTTTGAAATGGCGTACCTGCTCGGCAAAGGCAGGCGTAGGCAGCATGCCCAGCGCGCCGAGGCTCGAGCCCGCAAGGCCGATACCGGCGACCTTGAAGAACTGACGACGGTTGAGGTCCATCGTGCACTCCTGATCAGGTGGAGACCCGGTACTTTTGCCGGGTTTTTCTGGACGATCACGGTGCCGGCAGCGTGGCTACCGACACTTTGAACTCTAGACAATGGGAGAACTGACTGCCTGAAAACCGACCATCGGACAGTGCCCAAATGCCAGCCATCACGCATAACCCTGTGGGAGCGAGCCTACTCGCGATAGCGGTGGGTCAGTTTGCATAGATGTTGAATGAGCTGACGCCATCGCGAGCAGGCTCGCTCCCACAGGGGTTTGTGTTGTTTGGGCGATTACCGTCTCGCTCCCACAGGGGCTTGGCGTTTATCATGGCGCCACGTTCAACCCCGCTTTTTATGAGACTGAGCATGACCTTCGATTTTGATCAGGTGTTCGACCGCCACAACACCGGCAGTACCAAGTGGAGCCGCTACCCGGCCGACGTGTTGCCGATGTGGGTCGCCGACATGGACTTCGCCGCGCCGCCGGTCATCCTTGAAGCCCTGCGTAAACGCCTGGAACACCCGATGGTCGGCTACAGCGTGCCTCAGGACGATTTGCGCGCTGCCATCGTCGCCGACCTCTGGAACAAATACGCCTGGCGCGTCTTGCCGGAGGAACTGATCTTCCTGCCGGGTGTGGAGTCGGGTTTCAACATGGCCCTGAAGGCGCTGATCGAGCCGCAACAAAACGTCGTGGTCCAGGTGCCGAACTACCCGCCGCTGCGTCATGCGCCAGGTCATTGGGGCTTGAACAAGGTTGAACTGGAATTCGACGCGTTGGCTGACGGCACGTATGACACGCCGCTCGCGGCCTTGAGCGAAGCACTGACCGGTGGCGGCGCGCTGTTGCTGAGCAACCCGCACAATCCGCTGGGCAAGGTTTTCCCGCGGGAAGAACTGCAAGCGCTGGCGGACATTTGCCTGGAACACAACGCGTGGATCATCTCCGACGAAATCCACGCCGAGTTGTGCTTCGACGGGCGCGTGCACATTCCCACGGCATCGCTCAGCCCGCAGATCGCCCAGCGCACCATCACCCTGATGTCGGCGAGCAAGGCTTACAACATTGCCGGTCTTAAAACCTCCTTCATGATCATCCAGGATTCGGCGGTGCGTGCGCGGGTCAATCATGCCCGTTGTGGCATGGTCGACAGCGTCAACCCGCTGGGAATGGAAGCCACTCGCGTTGCCTACAGCGAAGGCGGCCCGTGGCTGGCCGGGTTGACGGCGTACCTGCAAGGCAATCGGGACTACCTGGTGGAAGCGGTTCGCACGCGCTTGCCGGGCGTGACGATGAACATCCCGCAGGGGACGTATCTGGCATGGCTCGATTGCTCTGCCCTGGGGCTGGACAATCCGCAGCAGTTCTTCCTCGACCAGGCCAAGGTCGGCCTCAGCCCCGGCCTGGATTTCGGTGACAACAACCGCCAGTTCGTGCGCCTGAACTTCGGCTGCCCACGGGCATTGCTCGAAGAAGGCTTGGCACGCATGGCGCGTAGTTTGCTCAACCTCAAGGCCTGACAACACGACAAATCCCCTTGTAGGAGCGAAGCTTGCTCGCGAAGGCGGTGTGCCAGTTGACACATGTATGACTGACACACCG